>PARU01000018.1 GCA_002712065.1 Rickettsiales bacterium
CTTTGTTGCCTTAACAAGCTCATTAATTCCTTTATCCCAAAGCATTCTGGATACACAGACTATCAGTGGTGCTTTATGCGTTGTTTTAGATTCTGGAGAATAGGAAAATTGTTTCGTATTCACACCTGATCCAGGAATAATTTGTAATCTTTTTAAACCAATTATCTTTTTCTTTCTTAGAAATTTTTTATCATCTTCATTCTGTAAAATGGTGAAACTATTTTTTTGGTTGAGTGACCATTTTAACGCTAGCTTAATTATTGGTTTCAAAATATTTGCCAATATATTTTTAGAGATGAAAATATATCCAAGCCCAACAATCGAATTAAAAATAGCGGTAATGCCGGATAACTTAGCTGCTATTGTGCCGTAGATGATGGGCTTGATAGCTACATGTTGCACGATGTCAGGTTTTTCTTTTCGATAGATCGAAGTCAGCTTCAATAGTAGAAATAATTCTCTTATTGGATTAATGCTTCGCCTTGTTAATTGTATCGGAATTACCCTAAGGCCATGCTTCTTTATTTTATTAAGATGTTTGGCTATATTGCAAATAACGACGACGTCAAAACCGGCCTTATTTGCCACTATTGCGTGAGGCAATCTATGACTGCAAAAATACCAGTCTTCGGTTATAAAATATAATAATTTTGGTTTATTTCGTTTTTTTCTCATCTACATTGATCTCAATGGCTCCGGTTATTGATTCTCTGACCATGATTGGAACATCAGGATTGCCCATAATTGGCTTTGATGATTGTATCTTTTTGATTGATGCTGTTTCCATAAAGTTTGAATTTTTTTCGAATCAAGAAATTCATCGTTTTTTAGAGAATCTTTATTAAGCATGTCTTCGGCCCACTCTTTTAGAGATCCTCGCAGCCATGCATCAAGAGGAATCCCAAAACCAGATTTTGGTCGACTGATCAGTTTTTTTGGAATAGATTTCGATAATATTTTCTTTAAAAGAATTTTTCGTTTTCCATGTTCCATTCTTATCGATAAAGGCAGCTTCCAAGTAAATTCTATAATTCTATGATCGAGCAGTGGGACTCGATTTTCAAGACCTATTGACATAGACGCTCTATCTACCTTGGTTAGTATATCATCAGGAAGGTATCCCATAGTATCTTTGTAGGACATTCTTTCTATAAAGTTAGGGAGTAATTTGGATATTTCGTCTTGNGCAGAATCTTGTGTGATATTTTTTNTTGTTTTAACTGGNATATCTTCANCATTATATGTGGAAATTAGTTTTTCGTAAATTTCATCAGCGCTATCAGAATCGATAGTTTTTCCAACTTTATGTAATTTATCNCCTATTTGGTTAGGCCTTACTCTTTTTGGGAGAAGATAAAAAAATGATTCCCAANCCNTCGGAGGTACTNAAAGAATAATTTTAGCTATCAATTTTCGTGGAGCTTTATGAATCTTTCCAAATATTTTCCATATGACATTTGCCCAATAATGACGGTTGTATCCTAGAAAAACCTCATCACCTCCGTCACCAGAAAGCGATACTGTGACTTCCTTTTTAGCAAATTTTGAAATAAGTGTTGTCGGTATCTGGGAAGAGTCTGCAAAAGGCTCATCATATATACTTGATAATAATGGNGTTAGCTCTATTACATCTTTTGGACTTAGATAGAGTTCGTTATGATCAGTTCGTAAATATTCAGCAATTTTCTTTGAATAAGGCGCCTCGTTGTAATTGTCCTCATCAAAGCCAACCGTAAAGGTTTTTATCGGTTTTCCTGAATTTTTTTGTGCCAAAGAAGCGACAAGAGAAGAATCTACTCCTCCGGAAAGCAACACTCCTAAGGGAACATCAGAAACTAGTCTNTTGCTTACAGAGTCATTAAGTAGTTTTTCCAACTCTTCTTCCGNTTCCTTTTGTGTTATTTCTAAATTTTGATTTTTATTGGAGCGAATCACCTCCTCAAGACTCCAATATTTCTCGATTGACGGAATCTTGTGGGGAGAAACGGTTATTATGGTTCCAGGTTGCATTTTATGAACCTTTTCAAAAATAGTTTTTGGNCCGGGAACATAATTATAAAGAAAGAAANTATTTAACGATTCATGGTTTATCTTACTATTCCATTTAGGATGTTTTTTTAGCGCNTTAATTTCAGAAGCAAATAATATTGAATCTCCAAATTCCGCCCAATACAAAGGTTTAATTCCAATTCGATCTCGGCAGAGCATGAGTTCCTTCTTTTTTCGATCCCATAGGGCGAATGCAAACATTCCTATTAATTTTTTTAGTGTGCCCCTGATTCCCCAATGGCTGAAAGCTTCGATTAATACCTCTGTATCTGCGTGGCCTTTAAATTTTACTCCTATTTTCCTTANCTCATTCCCTATCTCTGAGGCATTATATATTTCNCCGTTATAAGAAATCACATACCTGCTATCTTGTGAAACCATTGGCTGATTTCCGGCCGCTGATAAATCGATTATTGATAGTCTTTGATGACCAAGCGCTAATCCGCACTCCTCGTCAACCCAAATGCCCTGATGGTTTGGTCCTCGGTGTTTTAAGGTTTCCACCATAGATTTTGTGATTGATTGCATNCCCTGATCACTTGATTCTCTAGAGTGATCAAGAAAACCNGCTATTCCGCACATTTTATGGGATTCTTAAACATGAATTAAAGGTTATATTAAAACAATAGGATAGTAAATTTTCCTAATACTTTAGGATAGTTTATTTTTATAAACACCTGTTTCTTCTATACCTATAAAATTAAATAATTCTTCTGTTGTACTTTGCTTTTGGGTTATAATAACATTGCTTCACTAAAGTAGAAAGAACCGAGTGTTCTTTCTTTTATTTTAATTTTAATAATTAAGAATGGGGGAATTCTCATGCCAAAACTAATTGCTCTCTCAACAAGTATAGCTGTGTTGGGTGCAATATCTACTTGGTTCCACACNGACCTTCTGGCAGGCACTTATATNGTCTGGATCGGTTTTGTGGCTTGGGGCGCGTATTTTGCAAATGGAGCTAATGAAAAATCCTTAAAGGATACCGTTGTTTCTGGTGTTTTTGGTGCGATTGTTGCGNTGGTTGCACTCTTACTAGNAAACAACATGCCTATTGGCGGAGATTATAATGTTCCTATTTGGGTTGGTATAACAGTTTTTGTTCTTGTGTACTCATCTCAAGTAGCTGCTCTTTCAAATATTCCAACTGCTGTATATGGTTACGCTGTTATGGCTGGCTATTCCTTGCTAACAGGCGCTTCAGCANCGGACCTTGCATCTGCTACGACAGCTAANCCACTATGGGCTGTTGCTGTTTCGATAGTTATTGGTTCTNTTTTTGGNGCCTTGTCTGGAAGATTGTCCGGAGCTCTCGAAAAATAAAAAATTAAGATTTTTTTTCTATTTTCCACTACCCTAATTNGTTACTTTTAGGGTAGTGGTTTTTTTTTGGGGCATTCAATTGATTTTGAAAGCGATAATTGGGTTAGTTATTTTCATCCTTCTTATTTACGTACTTAAAGCTTTTNCGCGAGCTAACCCAAAAAAGATTCTAAAATTCCTAAAAATAATAGGAATTATCCTTTTAACCATATTAGTTTTTTACTTAGCTGGAACTGGAAAATTTTTAGCCGCTCTTGGAGGCATTACAGGAATTATATCTTTATTAGTTAAATGGGGTATTTTGTGGAAACAGCTAAATGCTCTGTTTAACTTCAAAAAGAGTTCTGAGCATGGTAAAGAAAAGCTTGCTGAAATGAGTANGAGGGAGGCTTTGGAAGTTCTAGGTTTGCAAGAGAGTTGCTCAAAAGATGATGTTAGGTTTGCTCATAAAAAATTGATAAAAGGTATTCACCCNGATCAGGGAGGATCGGATTGGCTTGCTGCTAAAATTAATCATGCTAAAGATATTTTGCTTGGCAAATGAATTTGTGAAATGGGGTAATAGGTCTTAACAATGAGACACTATAGAAAAATTAAAAAGGCGGTTTTTCCTATTGCTGGTTTTGGAACGCGTTTTCTTCCTATCACTAAATCTGTTCCCAAGGAAATGCTTCCAATTATTAACAAGCCATTAATTTCTTGGGCGTTAGAAGAGGCATCTTCATCNGGGATTGAAGAATTCATTTTTGTGGTTGGTAGCAATACTTCTTTACTTAAAGATTATTTTAGTAAATGGCCTGCTCTTAAACAAAAGCTAAAAAAAGATAATCAAACTANCCTATTGAGAGAAATTAATAAAATTGANAAATTTTTACCAAAAATAAAATTTGTTAATCAAAAATNTCCACTTGGATTAGGNCANGCAATTTGGTGCGCNAGAAAAATAATTGGTGATGATTTCTTCGCNGTCATTCTTCCAGATGANNTGATCTTAGCTAAAAATCCCTGNCTCAAGCAAATGATTGNGGCGCATAAAAGAGTTGGTGGAAATTTAGTTGCTGTTGAAAAAGTTCCTTCNGNNCANGTCAATAGGTATGGTATTTTGGATCCGGCGTTTAGTAAGGGCAACTTAATTAAAGTTAAGAGATTAGTAGAGAAGCCCAAGCCTAAATCCTCCCCATCAAATCTCGCTATCATAGGTAGGTATATTTTAAGTCCAGCCATCTTTTCTTTCTTGAGGAAAAAACAAAAGGGTGTTGGGGGGGAGATTCAGATAACTGACGCAATATCCTCAAGCCTTCAAAAAATAGCATTCCATGGCTTTCGCTTTAATGGAAGTAGATTTGATTGTGGNAATGAGGAAGGATATCTTGAGGCCTCTCTAGCTTTTTCGTATAACACTAGTAGAAAAAAGAAAAGTTTGAGAAAAATAATTAGAAAATATCTATAAAAAAGAAAGATAAAATATTTTGAAAATTACNGTTATTGGTACAGGTTATGTCGGCTTAGTTTCTGGCGCTTGCTTTTCTGAGTTTGGCTTTGAAGTNACTTGCATTGACAAAGATNAAAAGAAAATTGATGCGCTTAATAAAGGCAACCCACTTATTTATGAACCGGGTCTAGAGTCTCTTGTGAAAAAGAATATGAAAACCGGAAGATTAAAGTTTCAAAACAGTTTTACGGACAATATTAAGAAATCTCAAATTATTTTAATTGCAGTGGGAACTCCGACTCAAAGAAATGGCCATGCTAATCTTGATCATGTTTTTGATGCGGCTAAACAAGTCGCACCTCTTTTATCCGGATACACGGTTGTGGTGAATAAGTCGACTGTTCCTGTTGGAACTGCAAAACGTGTTTTTGCTATTCTTAAAAAGAATCAAAGAAACGCAGATTTTGATGTGGCTTCAAATCCGGAGTTTCTTCGCGAAGGATCGGCTATTGAAGACTTTATGAGGCCAAATCGTGTTGTTATTGGTGTTGATTCATTAAAAGCAAAAAGGATTATGAAAGAACTTTACCGCCCACTTTTTCTTATTGAAACCCCAATAATTTTCACTAGCCCACAAACTGCAGAACTTATCAAATATGCTAGTAATGCATTCCTTGCAACTAAAATTACTTTTATCAATCAAATTGCGGATTTGTGTGAGAAATCCGGAGCCGATGTTCACGATGTGGCAAAAAGCATGGGTTTAGATAAACGAATAGGAGATAAGTTTTTACATCCTGGGCCTGGATTCGGAGGTTCCTGTTTTCCAAAGGATAACCTTGAATTGGCTGCAACTGCTAGAGCACTAGGATCGCCTATTGGTCTTATAGAGGAAGTTATTTCTTTTAACAAAAGTCGAAAAAAAAAGATGGCAAGAAAAATTATCTTAGCTTGTGGCAACAATGTGAAAGGCAAAAAGATTGCCATCTTGGGCTTAACTTTTAAACCAAATACAGACGACATGCGAGATAGTCCAAGTTTAGATATCATTCCTGCCTTACAGAAAGCGGGAGCTAAGATTCAGGCATATGATCCAGAAGGCATGGATCAGGCAAAGGGCTATTTACGCGGTATTAAGTGGTGTAATAACCCTTATGAGGCTTTAGATGGAGCGGAAGCACTCGTTTTTTTGACAGAATGGAACCAATTTCGGGCTCTGGATCTTAAAAGAATTAAGAAGACCTTAAAGAAGCCAACGATCATTGATCTGAGGAATATTTACGTACCAGGGCAGATGAAAAAAATGGGTTTCAAATATATTTCCATAGGCAGGGAGGCTGTATAAATGTCTAGATTTCCAATTAAGGAATTTTAGTTTTATCTACGTTCTCGCAAGAAATTTTGGTTNTTGCCGGCTATTATTGTTGTGATTCTCTTTGGTGGATTGATCGCCCTTNGTCAAGGCAGNGCAGTAGCGCCATTTATTTATACAATTTTCTAGAATCTAAGNTTTTGCTCATTAAATTATTATTTTATCATCANCCGCGATGATTCCAGATTCGANTACCTGTATACAAATACCCCCGATTCGCGCNAAAGCTTTAGTCATTCCCTTTTCAGTAATTGACTCAATATATGCACACGGTGGTCTTGGTTTTTCATAAACAAACATTGCTTTTTTTCCAATTCGAAAATGTTTGCCAATTAACTCTTCGTACTCGATATTTCTTGTCACAATGTTTCTTCGATGTTGACCATCAAGAATTTTAATATTCGTAGTCTTAGAAACCTCTTCCAGATCTTCTCCCCTAATCATGGTAACTTGACATTCGTCTACTGCTGTCCAATAACCGGTCTTTTTTTTATATCTATCTCCTTGCAATCCAGCATCTACAATGGCCTCGATAGTTCTTACTTCTACCATATCGGCCCCTGCATTGGGTGAGACGAAAATCTTTTCAATGAATGGTTTCTTACTCATCTTCTTTGAAGATAAGGGAAATTGAGTTGATGCAATATCTTAGTCCTGTAGGTTGTGGCCCATCTTCGAAAACGTGTCCTAAGTGTGCCCCACAATTTCTGCACAAAACCTCTGTTCTTTTCATTCCGTGGCTATCATCAGTTTTTGCTTCTAAGTTATTGTGATATTTTGAGTCAAAAAAACTTGGCCAACCCGATCCTGATTCAAACTGTTTTTTTGTTTCAAATAATTTTTGATTACAGCATTTGCACAAGTATATTCCGTTGGAATCGTTCTTGTAATATTGCCCACTAAATGGTTTCTCAGTTCCTTTTTTTCGGCAGATCAAGAATTCTTCAGGGTTTAATATTTTTTTCCATTCTTCTTCTGTTTTTTTAATCTTTTCATCCATCATTTTTTAATTTGGCTGTAGACGCATCGAAAATTATTCTTTTTTAGTTTTTTGCAACTCCTTATAGCCCCTATTTTACTTAGTGTCCTTATTTTTGCACGATAAAAAGTTTTAGATTCTTTAACAACTGGTTCTATAAAAATATTGGCTTTTTTGTTGATGCTTGATATTTGTTTTTTTGCTTTTGTTGCTGTCTTATGTGCGGTGGTGAAAGTTTTAAACGCTCCAACCTGAATTTCCCAATTACCATCACTTTTAATTGTAGGCTTTGTTGATAGGTTTAANTGCCTTTTTTTTGGGACNTCNNGNTTNTTTGGAAGAATCTTTTTGAAACTTTTATTAAGTAATGTNGCAACATGACGATCTCTTTGTTTTGCGGTNTTTGATCCAGTCACAACTGCNATTAATCTTTTACCATTTTTCAGTGCAGAAGCAGCGAGATTGTAACCAGAGGAATGAATGTAGCCAGTTTTAATACCATCAGCGCCGGAATATTTATTTAAAAATTTATTGTGATTCTTATATTTTTTTCCTTTGAAGGAAAACCCTCGTATCGAAAAAAAACTATAATACTGAGGGAAGTTCTTAATGAGTGCNCGAGCCATTAAAGATAAATCTCTTGCTGTAGATAATTGCCCTTTGTTTGGCAGACCAGATGCATTCTTGAAATAGGAGTTTTTCATTCCTAGTTGCCGCGCTTTTTTAGTCATCATTCTTGCGAATCCTTTTTCTGTTCCNGCCAGATTCTCAGCTACTACGGTAGCAACATCATTTGCNGACTTGACGACTAAGGCTAAGATACAGTTTCTTACAGAAATCTTTTCCTTAGCTTTAAGCCCAAGCTTTGAGGCAGGTCTTCTGCTTGCTCTTTTTGATACGAGGAAGTAACTCTCATACTTGATCTTGCCTTTATCAAGAGCCTCAAATAGAAGATAAAGAGTCATCATTTTTGTCAATGACGCAGGATAGTTTTTTGTATCTGCATTAATTTCATGAAGCGTTTTACCGCTCTTGGCATCTATAACGATTGATGCATATTTTCCGTACGCTTGGTCAATTTGTGTAATGGATACAAAAAAAGCAGACAAAACGATTATTAATATATGTTTTATCATCTCTGGGCTTATTTTTCTGGGCTTATTTTTTTTAGAATTGTGTCTTATTTCNTTTCAAAGATAGCATCTATTTCTAATACGGAATCCATTGGTAAAGAATTTACACCAACGGCCGATCTTGCATGTTTCCCTTTTTTGCCAAAAATTTTTACAAGCATACTTGAAGCAGAATTTACNACATCTGCATTATTTGCATATTTGTTTGAGGAGTTTAGNTATACGTTAAGTTTCAGGCATGATTTTACTTTGTTTAAATTNCCAGAACACGCATCTTTTAATTGTGCCACTATATTAATTATGCAGATTTGGGCAGCATCAATAGCTTCTTTTTTTGTTATTTCTTTTCCTAATTTGCCAATAAATTTTAGTTTATTATTTTTTATAGGAAGTTGACCTGAAATAAAGATTTGTTTTCCAGAGATACTGTAAGGCTTGTAATTGGCTAAGGGGGCGGGAGCATCTGGTATAACTATCCCCAATTTCTTTAAATGCTTTTCCATATTCTCAGACACATTAAAAAAGTCAGGGGTGCATCGCCATGGCACCCCTGATAAGTTCAGGGAGGATAGAGGGTGCTAACTGCACCCAGNTGTTGATCCGCAAGTCATGCATTTTAGGCATGTGCCATTGCGAACCAACGTGAAGTTACCGCAGGAATTACAAGNATCGCCTTCATAACCCTTCATTTTAGCTTCTTCGGATTTGACCCTTTTGTGTTCCGATGCGGCATTGACGGTGACTACATTTTTGGCGATGTCACCAGCCATTTCTGTGTTCGATGAAGTGCTTTGATGAGATTGCATATTTACTTTGTGTGCAGCATCTAGGACATACAAGTTGTTTCTGACATAACCTGTGCTGGCAATCTTCTTAACAGCGCTTAGAGCAACGTTATATTGTTTAGCTGTTACCTCAACGCTTTTGCCTTTTGCATTTATTCCATCTCCAAGTATTCCATCTCCAAGACTGTCTGGAAAAATATCAGCTGGTTCTTTGTGTGCTAAGTCGTCACGACCCAGATAGGAGATAGCAAGTTCGCGAAAAATATAATCTAATACAGAGGTGGCTATTTTGATTGTGTCGTTGCCTTCTACAGGACCTGCTGGCTCAAATCTTGTAAATGTATATGCTTCAACAAATTCTTCTAGAGGAACGCCATATTGTAAGCCAATGGAAATTGCGATTGCAAAGTTATTCATTAGGCTACGAAACGCCGCACCCTCTTTGTGCATATCAAGGAAAATTTCCCCTATAGAGCCATTCTCGTATTCGCCAGTGCGCAAATAGACTTTGTGCCCACCAACAACTGCTTTTTGCGTATATCCTTTCCGTCTTGCCGGAAGCTTCCGCCGTTCAGCAGATACTTTCTCTATAACCCTTTCAACTATTCTCGCAGTTTCTTTTTGTTTTAGTTCTTCGCTTCCCGTTTCGGAGACAACATCGTCAAAATTTGATACAGATGAGCTTAAAGGTTGTGAAAGTTTAGATCCATCTCTGTAAAGAGCATTCGCCTTCAATCCTAACTTCCACGAAAGTAATGCGGACTTTTTACAGTCTTCAATCGTTGAAGTGTTTGGCATATTTATTGTTTTTGAGATGGCGCCAGAAATAAATGGCTGACAAGCAGCCATCATGCGAATGTGACTTTCTACCGATAAGAATCTCTTTCCGTTTTTTCCACAAGGATTGGCACAATCAAAGACGGGGAGATCTTTATCTTTAATATGGGGAGCGCCCTCCAAAGTCATTGTTCCACAACAGTGGAGATTAGCCAGGTCCACTTCTTTTTTTGAAAAACCCAAATCGTTCAGCATGTCAAATTTAGGATTATTTATTTGGGACTCAGAAAATCCTAGGTTTTTGCTGCAGAAATCTTTTCCCAGAGTCCATTGATTAAAAACAAATTTTATATCAAAAGCACTTTTTAAGGATTCTTTTAGAATTGCTATTTGTTTTTCCTTAAAGCCTTTCTTTTTNAGATCTTCGAAACTAATGGCTGGAGAGCCTTCGAGAGTTCCATTTCCCAACACATATAGAGATATATCACTTNCTTCCTTTTCCGTGTATCCAAGGACTCTTAGTGCCCGAGGCACGGCTTTGTTGATAATTTTGAAATAGCCACCACCAGCAAGTTTTTTGAATTTTGTAATAGCAAAGTCTGGTTCAATTCCAGTAGTGTCGCAATCCATGATTAATCCTATTGTTCCTGTTGGAGCAATAACAGAGACCTGAGCATTTCTAAATCCATGTTTTTTTCCTAACTCATAAGCCTGATCCCAGGAGTGAATCGCTGATTCTACGATACCTTCAAAAGGACATTCACTTGCTTNCAAGGGAACCGGCAGTGTTGATAACTTATCATAGCCTCTGGTNCTTCCTTTTGCCGCAAGCCTATGGTTTTTAATCACTCTCAGCATTTCTTTTGCATTCTTTTGGTATTGAGAAAAAGCCTGAAATTCTTTTGCTATCTCTGCTGAGGTTTTATAAGCGACGCCAGACATCAAACTACTGATTGCTGCACAAATAGCGCGACCTTCCTTGCTATCATAGGGTTTGCCCGAGGCCATTAATAAACCTCCTATATTGGCAAAACCGAGACCAAGAGTTCGAAAATCGTAAGATAACTTAGCTATTTCNCTTGATGGGAACTGAGCCATTAATACGGATATCTCCAGAGTTATTGTCCAGAGTCGTACCGCATGTTGAAATTTTTCAACATCAAATCCATCACTATCTTTAAGAAATTTAATTAAATTTATAGATGCGAGATTACATGCAGTATTATCTAGAAACATATATTCCGAGCAAGGATTTGATGCATTAATTCGTCCAGAGTTTGGGCATGTGTGCCAATCATTGATGGTTGTGTCAAATTGTATACCAGGATCAGCGCAGGACCATGCTGCATAGTTCATTTGTTCCCATAAATCATCCGCATCTACCGTTTTGTGTACTTTATTATTTGTTCTATTGTTTAGATTCCACTTTTCTTTCTTCAAAACTTTCGTAATAAAATCGTCGGTTAATCGGATTGAATTATTTGAATTTTGACCAGAGACAGTCATGTAAGCTTCGGAGTCCCAATCTACATTATAGGTAGGAAACTCGATTTCTGTGAAACCTTGTTTTGCGAACTGTATAGTTCGATGTATATAATTTTCGGGGATGAATGCTTCCTTTGCTGCAATGATCGCATTTTTTAACTGAGGATTATTTTTAGGATCAAATCTTTTTTTCTCTTCTAGGTCTTTTTTGCCACAAGCTTTCATAATCAAATTGAGGTGCCTATTTGTTGTCATTGATCCTGCAACCAGTGAAGATACCTTTTGCTCTTCTTTTACTTTCCAATTGATAAATGATTCAATATCTGGATGATCCACGTCGACACAGACCATTTTTGCTGCTCTTCGTGTTGTTCCGCCGGACTTAATAGCGCCTGCTGCACGATCTCCAATTCTCAAGAAGCTCATTAGTCCGGAAGAATTTCCTCCACCAGATAACGTTTCTCCTTCCCCTCTTAAATTGGAAAAATTAGTTCCGGTTCCTGATCCGTATTTAAATAATCTTGCTTCTCTAACCCACAAATCCATTATTCCACCATCGTTGACGAGATCATCGTTGATACTCTGTATGAAGCAGGCATGAGGTTGGGGATGTTCGTAAGAAGATTTCGAGGTTACTAGGTTCTTTGTTTTATAGTCTACGTAGTAGTGACCTTGCGATGGGCCATCTATACCATAAGCCCAATGTAATCCAGTATTGAACCATTGTGGTGAATTTGGTGCTGCCATTTGTGTACAAATCATATACTGCATTTCATCAAAATAAGCCTTGGCATCTTCTTCGCCACTGAAATAACCAGCTTTCCAGCCCCAGTAGGTCCAGGCGCCAGCCAGTCTTTCAAAAACTTCTTTGGCGCTGGCTTCTCCCCTTAATTTGGATTTATCAACTCCCTTTTTTCGGCATAACCAGTCAGGAACATCATCCTCCTTGATGGAGCTTCGTTTTTCAGGAACACCTGCTTTACGAAAGTATTTTTGTGCCAAGATATCACAAGATACTTGTGACCAACTTGAGGGGACCTCAAAATCCTTTAGCTCAAAAATAAGACTTCCGTTCGGGTTTCTTATCTCGCTGGAAGTCTTTTTGAACTCAATTTCGCTGTACGGAGATTCGTTACTTTTAGTAAATAAACGGCTTATTTTCATTTGTATTGTCTATCCCCCTTAGACAGGCTATATATTGCGTTATCAAACCATTGAACACACCATATATCCACATATTTTTTGTTTTGGCAACAATATATTGTGGTTTCTTTAAAAAAAAACGAAATATCATACCGTTGTAGTTATTTCGACTAGCCTTATTTATTTTTTAGTTTTAGAGTATGGATATGAGTCTGAGGATTCGGATCTATACCTTTCTTTTTGGAAATCTAGTCGGTTATGACATGCTCGGGAATCGTTATTATCAAAGAAAGAGCAATAATAATAGAGCCGCTAACAATGGTAGGAGTGAACGGTGGGTGGTTTATAACGGCGTTATTGAAGCGAGCTTTATTCCACCTATGTGGCATAGTTGGCTTCACCACAATACTGATGACTTTCCATCCGATGGATTAACTAAGCCCAATAAAAAGAAAATTGAGGCTGCAAGATCTAGAGTNAGTAAAAAATATTTCCCCCCTGGTCANATGTCTTTAGACAAGAAGAGGNCACAGAAAAAAAGAAACTATCAATCCTGGAGTCCCGAAGCTTAGCTATGAAAAAAACAANTGCCTCGAAAATAAAACCAAAAAGATGGAAANCNTCTTCTGGAAAAATTTTTTCTTGTCGAGAAAAAATTAAAATTTTGAATCAAGATATAGAGGAAGTTAATCAGGTGTGTCAGGATGCGCTTGAGGACGCTTTGTTAATGGATTGTGACGAATCACAATTTCGTGATGCAATNTTTCGGGTAGTTGATAATTTAANAAACCCATATAAAAAGAATGAGAAATAGTAATATTAATTTGAAAAGAGCTATCCAATTTTTTTTCGTTTGTCAGGTTTTTTTGACCTTTGCTTCTGGGGCGGTTCATTCGCTTTCTATCGAAACTGGTACTGCATTATTACAGGGTTTGGATAAGGTGACGGCTCGTGTATCTACTTTTGAGGCAAACCTTAATCAAGAAGTACGTTTCGGAACTCTTGAAGTAATTGTTAAAAAATGTGTTAAAACTCCCCCTGAAGAAACTCCTGAGAGTGCAGCTTTTCTGGAAATAAGAGATATTAAACCCGGTCAAGATTTGGAAATTCTTTTTACAGGATGGATGTTTGCTTCTAGTCCGTCATTATCAGCTATGCAACATCCAGTCTATGATGTGTGGGTTATTGGTTGTCTAGACTAGCTATTTATTTAAATAATCTTCTAACCAGTGAATGTCATAAGCACCATTTATAAAACTTGGGTTGTTGACGATTTTTTGATGAAGAGGAGTGTTAACACGAATTCCNTCAATGACNAGCTCTTCNAGCGCTCTTTTCAATCTCATTATACACGCGTTTCTGTTTCTTCCTTTGACAATTAATTTTGCGATTAAACTATCGTAGAAAGGAGGGACATCATAACCAGTATATAGCGCTGAATCTACTCTCACGTCTAGTCCACCTGGTGAATGAAACTCTGTGACTAATCCTGGGGATGGTTTAAAGCTGACNGGATCTTCTGCATTGATTCTNCACTCTATTGCATGACCNGAGATNTNCACTTCTTTTTGTTCAATTCCTAGAGCATCGTTGTTAGCAACTCTGATTTGTGCCCGAACTATATCGATTCCACTGATCATTTCACTTACTGAGTGCTCGACCTGTAGGCGTGTATTCATTTCCATGAAATAAAACGCCCCATTCTGATAAAGAAATTCAACGGTACCAGCACTAAAATATCCAAGTTTTTTTATGACTTCCACAACCGATTCACATATTTGCTTTCTTGTATTTTCGTTTAGCGCCGGGGAAGGGGCCTCTTCGAGAATTTTTTGACGTTGACGTTGGATTGAACAATCTCTTTCCGCCAGGTGAATGACATTATTTTGTTTGTCTGCTAGAATCTGAATCTCGATATGNCTTGGTTTTGATAAAAATTTTTCTATGTAGACTTCATCATTATCAAAGCTTGCTTCGGCCTCGGATCTGGCAGCAGGTAACGCTTTTTTTAATTCATTTTCATTTCTAGCAATTTTTAATCCTTTTCCTCCNCCNCCCATAGAAGCCTTTATGAGCACAGGGTANCCAATCTCCTTTGATATTTTAATAGCGTTATCTTCGCTTTTGATTGGTTCGTCTGATCCAGGAACTACTGGTAGACCGAGTTCACGCATTTTTTCTTTGGCTTTTATTTTATTTCCCATAGTTTTCATGTGTTCATAAGCAGGACCAATAAAGGTAATCCCATGTTCTTCCACTATCCTTGCAAATTTTGCACTTTCCGATAGAAACCCTACGCCAGGATGAATNGCNTCTGCATTTGTGATGCTTGCGGCGCTTAAAATTGCTGCTGGATTTAAATAACTCTTTTTTGATTGTGAGGGTCCGATGCACACACTTTCATCAGCAAGCCTAACATGCATTGCCTTCGAGTCCGCTTCTGAGTGAACAGCGACGGTCTTAATTCCCATTTCTTTGCATGCCCTATATATGCGTAAGGCGACTTCTCCACGATTTGCGATTAAAATCTTTTCAAACACTTTTTTGATACTATCGTTGCATTATTCTATCAGAAGAAGTTCTTCACCAAATTCTACAGGTTGTTCATTTTTCACTAAAATTTTTGTCACAGTTCCTGCTCTTGGTGCATTGATGGGATTCATGGTTTTCATGGCTTCAATAATTAGGAGAGCTTGCCCTTTTTGGATCTTGTCTCCCNGTTTTACAAACGGTTCAGATTTAGGATCGTTGCNTAAATAAATTGTCCCCACCATTGGGGATGTAATTGCATTTTTATGATCCTTTGGAAGTTGGCTTTTTTCAGTCCTAGTTTCGGTTTTGAGAAATTGACTTTGCTGAGNANGTATATTTCTGGAGACTTTAATTTTTTTACCGCGGACTTGATATTCGATTTCAGTGAGACCGGTTTCATCAAGCAATTTGTTAAGTTGTTTGACTATTTTATCAATATTAAAGCCGAACATAGCTTTTTAATTTTTTTCTTTTAAGAGGGTTGAGATAGCCTCTAAAGCCAGATCGTAACNCTTGCTTCCGAATCCGCAAATAATCCCTTTTGCTGCTTTGCTGACAAAGGATTCTTTTCTAAAGGCCTCACGAGTAAAAATATTTGATAGGTGAACTTCAATAATTGGTAATTTCGTTGACAACAGTGCATCTAGAATAGATATCGAAGTATGAGTGAGTGCTCCTGCGTTAATAATAATGCCGGAAAATTTCTTTTTTGCNTTTTGTATCGATTCAACTATTTCTCCTTCATCGTTTGATTGAGTAAAATCTATGTCTAAAGAAAGGTCTTTTCCCTTTTTTTCGCATAGGTTTTTTATATCATCCAGAGTTTCGTTTCCGTACACCTCNGGNTCCCTATCTCCTAAAAGGTTTAAATTTGGCCCGTTTATTATTAAAATTTTTTTGNTCATTAATCTTTTNCTATTGAGATGATCATTCNTCTTTCCGCAAAACTACACTAAGAGTTATCTTAAACAAAGGTCTTTTCATTCTNCAAGGATTAATATGTCTTCTGCNCGAAGTTTACCNGAGGAATTTNAAGGAAGAGCCTTTTTTGCCCTTTTAGCATAATTTTTTGCCGTTTTGTAATCACCTAACAAAATAAATTTTTCTGCAGCNCTTAGTAAGGACAAACCCTGATGACCTATTTTGTTGTATGCTATGCTTAATAGGTACCATGCTGTGATGTTTTTAGAATCAATGTTAACGCTTCTTGATAATTCTTTTAACGCTTGAACTATGTTTTCTTTCTCATTGGTTGCAATTCTTGCTTGCGACAACGCCATTAACAAAAGCGCTTCGTTCGGAAGCAATTTAACTGCTTGTTCATATGCTTCTATAGAANCCCATAATTTTCCATTTTCGAATAACATTTGTCCCTTAAGTTCGAACAAGTAAGGATTATTGGGTGAATTTACGATAAGTTGATCCATAGCCAATACTGCTTTTTTGATTNTCCCTTTTTTATAATTTACTATNGCGTTGGCTAGCTGATCTTCTAATTGTTGNNTTTTATTAGGGTATTTNCTTGNTGTTTGATNGCTGCTTTTTAAGAATGCGTATAATTTTGCTTGTATTNCTAGGAATTGATCTTGTAACCCCTTGTTAAAATTTTGATTAGTTCTTCTTATTTTTNAGGTAATTTGAAATATTCTCTAATCTGTCTTTGGTTAGAGGATGTGTTTGTATAAAAGGATTAACATTACCAGTTCGAATCCTTTCCCTCTTCATTAATGTTGTTAAAAAACTTTCATAACCTTGAGCTGGAATCTTTGCNGTCTCCAGATATTTTAAGGCAGCTTGATCTGCCGCCCCTTCATGAGATCTTGTGAATGCCATAATATTTCTTCTTATAGCTTCTTGGATNCCTCCCGCAACTCCTTGTGCTGCTTTTACACCCCCACCGGTGATAATCCCAACCCCAGCTCCGATTAAATTTGCAAAATGAGCTTTTTTAGATTCTCTTTCTATTTTTTCCCTAAGTTTTGCAAGATGGCCACCAGCAATATGTCCGGATTCGTGAGCAATAATTGCAGCTATCTCGGTATAATCTTTTGCTTGCAAAAGCGTTTCNGTTGTTAAGAAAATATTTTGCCCACCCGTTACGAATGCATTTATCTCTTTGTTTTTTAGAATAATAATAGATACGGATTCTTGCTCTAAATTTGCAGCTCTGAAGATAGGTTTTGTAAGCTTTGCAATAAAATTTTCTGTCTCTACATCTCTTATTATTATTTCTGAATTGGATATAGGAGAGTGACCAAATAGAAAAAAAAGAAAATATAATAACAGATAACTTATTTTGGCAGATCGTAACATTTCCTTGGGATTTTGTTATTTTTTGTTATTTAATGTCTATCTTAAAATAATAGCATAATCATATTTGAAAATCGATTTGATGATTNAAAAAGAAAAAGAGCGCGGAAAAATCTCACCTTTTTTTGTGATGGAAATGTTGCAAATTGCAAATGAGCGTCAGTCAAAAGGTGAAGATATTTTGCATCTTGAATTTGGAGAGCCACACGTTTCTCCACCCAAAAGGGTTATTTGCGCTGCACAAGAACGTATTAAGAGCGATTCTTTAGGTTACACGGATTCAGTTGGGCTTCCAGAGTTGCGTTCAGCGATTGCAGATTATTGTAATAAGACCTATCACTCGNCTATTAAAAAAGAACAGGTTATANTTACNCCAGGATCGTCTGGATCTTTCATACTCTCTTTTTTNGCTCTGTTTAAGATTGGAAGTTTAGTNGCNCACNCTGTTCCTGGCTATCCCGCTCATGCCAATATTATTTCTGCTCTTGGGCTAAAACCCTTTCCGATCGTTGTGGGTCCGGAGACTAATTATCAGCCTACTGTTGAGCATCTTAAAAAGCTTAAAAATAATATTTCTGGGATCATCATTACGAGTCCATCCAACCCTACAGGAGGAATTTTGNAAATGAATGATCTGAAAGATATAATTAGTTTTTGTAAAAAGAGAAATATTTGGATTATTTCTGATGAAATTTATCACGGTATTTCTTTTCATAAAAAGGCNATTTCCGTTTTGGATATTGTAGATATCTCNAACGAAAAAATTNTCGTTATCAACGGTTTTTCNAAATACTTTGCTATGCCTGGTTGGCGGTTAGGGTGGTCAATTTTGCCANAAAATTTAATAGAAACTTTTAAAAATCTTGCGCAAAATTTTTTTATATCTGCACCCACTTTGTCTCAATATGCNGCGATCCAAGCTTTTAATTCTCTAAATGACTTTGGCAAGAATGTTGCATTGTATAAACGTAATCGAGATTTNCTCTTGAAAGAGCTAACTCGAATTGGCTTTAAAGAAATNTTTAAACCACAAGGGGCTTTTTATCTTTATTTGAATGTTTCTCATTTAACGAATAATAGCACTCTTTTTTGTATGAGAATGTTAAATGAGATTGGGGTTGCNGTTGCGCCAGGAATAGATTTTGATCCTTTCGAGGGAAAGAAATTCATTCGTATAGCATTCTCTAGACCATTGAGAGATATTAAGGCCGCTATTAAGAGAATTAAAAATTGGAAATTAATTAAAGAAAAAATGGCAGGCAAAAAATAAATAAATTTATTTTTGCTGCCACCAGCCGCCTCTTTTCTTTTTTGGTTTTTNGNCTTTTTTANTTNCAGAAACACTTTCTTTCTTATTAGATGCTTTTTTGACCNTTCTTAGCNGANNGTTAGTTNCCTTTNTACCAATNTTTTCTTTCNTCTCNTGATCTTGTGAGGGCTGTACTTTTGTTTTAGTAGCATCATCGGGTTTTATGTTTCTTGTCTCTTCTTTTTTATCATTATTCAACGGAGATCTTTTAAAGGGAAATTTTCTTCTGGATCCCTGAGTTCGATATTTAGCATTTTNATTGACGTTGTNATTTTTCTTAGAGGATTCTTCTGAATCANCAGACTGTTCAAGACGTTCGTTCGATTCNTCTCCAANTCTNCNTCTTGTTTTTGGATGCTTTCTTTTAGAGAAAGACTTATTCTGATATCTTCCTCTTTCNGCTGTACTATCGTAAATTATTTGTCCGTCCATTCTCCAATTTTGCAGAATGTTTGTGCTGATACGAAAGTTGGGAGCAGGTAAACTATTGTCCTCGTAAAAGTATATTTTTGTATCGTATTTGTTTTCTAGATCGAGGATCGATCCTCTCTTTTCATTGACCAAATAAGGCAACATACTGGGGCACGTATAGACAAACAATTTTTCATTCTTTTCACGTATGCACTCGTTTTCAATCTTTCTTAATACTTCTAGAGCACTGACTTCGCTACCTTGCATTTCTGTAATACTAGTCCCTATTCTTTGGCGAGACATCTCTAAGAGCCCAAATGAACTTATTTGACCAATTTGATTGCGGGCACGATCATTTTTTAGTTGATCTTTTAGGAATCTTTCAACCTTGATTTGATTCCTTTTAATTTCCATATCAATGAAATCTATTACTATAAGGCCAGAAAGATTTCGTAGTCGAATTTGTTTCGCAGTTTCCTCAGCTGCTTCTAAGTTAGTTTTTAACGCAGTTTCTTCTATGTTTCTTTCTTTAATAGATCTTCCTGAGTTTACATCGACCGCAACCAAAGCTTCAGTTTGGTTGATGACAATATAGCCGCCAGATTTTAGCTCAACATTTGGTTTATAAATTTTGGAAATCTCACCACCAATTTTGTTNAACTCAAAGATTGATTGANTCTTGTGTTTGAATCTNCGAACTTTCCTTGCGTGACTTGGTATCATTGCTTTCATCGTATCTTTTGCCATTTTGTATTCTTCATCTGAAGAAACATCAATATATTCAATTTCACGATTATAAAGATCTCTTATTGATGTTTTGACTAAACTTCCTTCCTCGTGAATTAAGCAAGGAGCGTTCGAGCTTTTTGTTAACTCACGAATATCTTTCCAGAGTTTGAGNAGNTANTCATAGTCTTTTTTTATTTCAGTTTTCGTTCTTCCTTCTCCTGCGGTTCTTATTATGACCGACATTCCTTTTTCAACCTTTAATTCATCCAATGCTTTTCTTAATTTTTTACGTTGAAAAATATTTANAATTTTTCTTGAAACTCCACCTCCCGAGGCAGTCATCGGCATTAAAACACAATATCTTCCTGCTAAAGCNAGGCGNGTGGTTATCACGGCTCCTTTATTGTATCTTTCCTCCTTTAACAGCTGAACCAACATGACTTGATTTCGGTTAATAACCTCTTGAATTTTATATCGATTATCAGATCTATTTCTGCTTCTGTTGAAATTTCTCCCGTTGCTCTTAGTATCATCAGAAGTAGATTCAGATTCTTCCGTTCCATTTTCNCTACCTTCAACTTTATCTTCAGTTTTGGTAGCGCCTTCTTCGGGAAAAGGGTTTTTTCTATCAGATATNGGGAGNTGGTAATAGTCNTCNTTGATTTCGCCGAAAGGCAAAAAGCCGTGCCTATTACCGCCATAATCAGCGAACGCNGCTTGTAGCGACGGCTCAATCCTTGCTATTTTAGCAAGATATATATTATTTTTTAGTGGTTTCNGATCACTGCTCTCAAACAAAAAATGTTCTAAGCAGCCATTCGCCGCAACCGCTATCCTAACGCCATGGGACTGCGTTGCGTCAATCAGCATTTTTTTAGCCATATGGCCTAATCTCCGTTAGTGCGACCTGCAAAATCTCAATTTATATAGNGGCGCACCTTTTAATCTCAAATAATTAAAATCTCTTTTCTAATCTCTTTGTCTTAAAATACTTTCAAAGTGCTCACTTTTTCCGTGAGATAAGATAAATTAAACTTACCCTAATATCTATAAGGATTATTGAATAATGATTCAAGTTTAATTAGTTGNCTTTTTTTCATATTTGGCAGATATATGTATTTAAGTTGATGATTGCATACTATATATAGCGCATAATATGTTCACATTTTGTTTTTATAAGAGAAGATCTCCTCTTTTTTCGACCCTGGTAATATTTTTTACTTTACTCTTTTCGTCATCTGTTTTTGGGAAACCCACGGTTAGCAATATCAGGTTTGGTGAGCATGTTGACAGGACGCGGATCGTCATAGAGGTTGGTAGCGAGGTTAATTTTTCTTCTTTTTTGTTAGCTAACCCTACGAGACTAGTTGTCGATTTGCCTGAAGTCATTTGGGATCTTCCAGAGGGCGCTGAAAAAAGAAGCTATGGTTTTGTAGAAAAATATCGATTTGGTCTTTTTAAGGAGGGTGTTGCCAGACTGGTTTTTGATCTCGATACAACCGTTCGATTAGTTAGTAAGTTTACTTTAGACACAGATGAAAGTTCAAATATGTTTCGNCTGGTCCTAGATTTAGAAAAAATCAGTAAGAAAGAATTTGAAAAGAATTTATTGATTGCAAAAAAACAGGAATCTTTGGTTAGTAGAGATGCGACAAAACAAATTGATACCAGCAAGGTTACGGAAGAAAGATCAGGAAAATTTCTTGTGGTTATTGATCCTGGTCATGGCGGGATTGATCCTGGGGCAATTTCACCAAATAAGCATTTTGAAAAGAATGTTACTCTTATTTTTGCAAAAAAGTTGAAAAAAGAACTGGAGAAAAACAAAAATTTTAACGTTCTGCTGACAAGATCGTCAGATGTTTTTGTTGGGTTAAAGAGGCGAGTAGAAATTTCTAGAACGGCTGGCGCAGATCTTTTTATATCACTGCATGCTGATTCAATAAAAAACAGAAGGCACAGAGGCATATCGATTTATACATTATCGGAAAAGGCTTCAGATAAGGAAGCTGCTTTGCTCGCAAAGAGAGAGAACAAATCCGATATTATAGCAGGACTTGATCTTTCCCAAGAGAGCTCAGAAGTTACTGACATATTGATTGATTTAGCTAAACGGGAAACCATGAATTCTGCTGCGGAAGTAGCAAAATTTTTATTAGATCGTATTTCCCCAAAGTTTAAGTTAATTAAAAAATCTCATCGATTTGCTGGATTCGCTGTATTAAAAGCCCTCGATACACCCTCCGTGTTGATAGAGCTTGGATATTTATCCAACAAAAAAGACGAAAAAAATTTATTGAGCAGGACCTACCAGGATAATTTTGTTACAATTTTGGCTGATTTGATTCAACAATTTCTCGGAGATAAGCGCAGTTAGAATCAAATTGTTAAAATGGCTATGTAACTTTTAAAATGGTCATATATAAGACATATTATTCTTGTATCAATTTTGCACAAAAAAGTTCTAATTTGTTAGACTACGATTAGGGGAACGTATGCTGCTGAGATATTTGTTAACCATTTTTAATGTTGCAGTTGTAGCTTCACTGCTTCTTATATTTGGCTTGGCTTTTTTGTTTTATCGATACGGACAAGATCTTCCAGATTATAAACAATTAGTTGATTATGAGCATCCGGTTGCTACTCGAGTACATGCTGCTAATGGCCAGCTTCTTGCGGAATATGCAAAAGAAAGAAGGGCTTTTGTCCCAGTCGATGCTATGCCGAATCGAGTAGTGAATGCTTTTTTATCAGCAGAAGATAAAAATTTTTTTAATCACCCTGGTCTAGATTTTTTAGGGATTGTTAGGGCTTTCATAGCCAATATAGGGCATTTAGCAAGAAATGATAGATTAGAAGGCGCTTCCACAATTACGCAGCAAGTTGCAAAAAATTTTCTATTAACTAACGAAGTGAGCGTTGAGAGAAAGGTAAAAGAGGCTATTTTAGCTTTTAGGATTGAAAAAGCTTTATCAAAAGAAAGAATTCTAGAGTTATATTTAAACAAAATTTATTTAGGTTATGGATCGTATGGTGTTGCAGCAGCTGCGTTAAATTATTTCGACAAATCTTTGTATGAGTTGTCTCTTTCTGAGTTAGCTTTTATCGCGGGGCTACCAAAAGCTCCTAACAACTATCACCCCATAAAGAATCATAAACATGCGTTTGACAGAAGAAACTGGGTTTTGGGAAGATTGTTTATCGATGGTCGTATTTCTTCTATGGATTTGGCGGAAGCGATTAAACAGCCGCTGGTTGTTAAAGAGCCAAGAAAAACAGAATTTTTTCTTGCCGATTATTTTTTGGAAGAAACGCGGCGCTTTCTGATAAATAAATTTGGAAGCAATGCTCTTTATGGGGGTGGGCTATCTGTGCGTACTTCTTTGAGTCCTGTGTTGCAAAATATTGCTGATCAAGCCCTTAGAATGGGTTTAATTAGATACGATAAAAAATATGGTTGGCGAGGGGAAATTAGCAGGATTGACCAACTTGACAATTGGGAACAGCAACTATCCTCGATCGACCGAGTTCCTGGTCAGGCATACTGGAAGCTTGCTGTGGTTCTAGAGCTGACAGATAAAACGGCTGGTATAGGTTTAAAAGATGGGACAAGAGGAGTTATTCCCTTGAGCAGAATGAAGTGGGCTAGAGAACAACTTGATAACAGAAAGAAAGGAAGCAGGGTTACTAGACCAGCGGATGTTTTAGAAATTGGAGACGTTGTTCTTGTAGAAAGAATCTCGATTGATGAGATAGCAGCAGCAGGATCATTTGATAATGTCTTTGATTTGAGGCAAATTCCTGAGGTCAGCGGTGCTATTGTAGCAATGAATCCTCATACTGGACGCGTTTATGCTATGACAGGGGGATACTCTTTTGATATGAGTGAATTCAATCGTGCAACTCAAGCAAAGAGGCAGCCCGGATCTGCGTTTAAACCATTTGTTTATTTAGCGGCACTTGATGCGGGGTTTACGCCCTCGACTCTAGTTTTGGATGCGCCATTTGTTATTGATCAAGGCTATGGGCTTGGCAAATGGAAGCCAGCCAACTATACCAAGAAATTTTATGGTCCTAGCCCGATGAGATTGGGAGTAGAGAAGTCCAGAAATTTAATGACAGTGCGATTAGCGCAGACGATTGGAATTGATAAAATAGTAAGTTATGCACAAAAATTTGATGTGATGGGTGGTGAAGCTAACCATTTATCCTATGCCCTGGGCGCAGGAGAGACAACTCTTCTTAGATTGACGAATGCGTATTCTATGTTGGTGAATGGTGGAAAAAGAATTAAACCAACCTTAATTGATCGAATACAGGATCGTAAAGGAAATAATATTTTCAAGGAAGACCTAAGGGAATGTACTGACTGTCTACTTGTGTGGAATGAGGATTTGTTGCCACCTAACATTCCAGATATTCGTGGACAGATTGCTTCGCCAGCATCCTCCTATCAGGTCGTATCCATGCTTGAAGGTGTTGTGCAGCGTGGAACGGGAAAAGTGGTTAGACAAATAGGGAAGCCGTTGGCTGGAAAAACTGGCACGACTAATAAGAGTTTTGATACTTGGTTTATCGGTTTTTCTCCTGATCTGGTTGTTGGTATATATGTTGGTTTTGATAGTCCTGCAACTTTAGGCAAGGAGACAGGATCATCTTTGGCTGCCCCAATATTTAAGGACTTTATCGAAAAAGCTTTAGATGGAAAACCGGGTGTGCCATTTCGGATTCCACCAGGAATACGTTTGGTTAAGGTTAATCAAAAGACCGGATTATTAGCTCGTCCAGGAGAAAAAAAAGTTTTGCTAGAAGCTTTTAAACCTGGTACAGAACCTAAAAATTCTAATTTTGTTATAGAAGGAGAGTCTTTGGATTCTCAAGAAAATCAGTTTGTTACTCCCGGTGTTTTGTATTAGTTTTTGTGTAGATTAGTTAAGTTAGGTTACAGAGAGCATGACATCAGAAATAGAATCTATTGTTTCCGATATTAAGCGATCGTTAGATCTGCTGAGGGGGCGCCTTTGACCTTAACAAAAAATCTGAGAAACTAGATCGTTTAAACCTGCGCGCCGAAGATCCTAATCTTTGGAGTAATCAGGAAAAGGCTCAAGCATTGATGCGACAACGCAACCAACTTGAATCCTTAATCGGTGATTTTAAAAAAATAGAGAAAGATTATGAGGATTGTCTTGGTCTCTTTAAATTGGCCTCACAGGAAGCTAATTCTGAGATTTTGTCCGATACTCAAAGAGATTTCCAACAACTGCTTGAAAGATTGAAAAAATTTCAATTGCGAACATTTTTTGCTGGAGAAGTTGACCAAAATGATTGCTATCTTGAAGTTCACGCTGGCGCTGGCGGAACCGAGGCACAGGATTGGGCGGAAATGATTCTAAAAATGTACATGAGATGGTCCGAAAAACATAATTTCGAGATAACTTGGATAGAAGAAAGTTCTGGAGAAGAGGCCGGAATTAAGTCAGCTAGTATTCGTATTTCGGGAACANCTGCATANGGTTGGTTAAAGGGAGAGAGCGGAGTTCATCGATTGGTTCGNATCTCACCATTTGATTCACAGTCTAGGCGACACACAAGCTTTGCTTCTCTTGACGTCTATCCTGTTATAGACGAGACAATAGAAATCAATATTGAGGAAAAGGATTTAAGAGTTGATACTTACAGGGCCTCGGGTGCGGGAGGTCAGCATGTTAACAAGACAGATAGTGCCGTGAGAATGACTCATTTACCTACCGGTATTGTTTCTCAATGTCAGAATAACCGATCTCAGCATAGGAATCGCATCCAAGCAATGAACATGCTAAAAGCGAGATTATTCGATCTNGAGCTTAAAAAGAGAGAAGACAAATCTCGAGAGGAAAGAGATGAGAAAGTGGATATTGCTTGGGGTCATCAAATTAGATCTTATGTTTTACATCCGTACCAAATGGTGAAAGATTTAAGAACAGGTAGGGAGCATGCTAATCCCTCAGCTGTTTTNGATGGTGATATTGATGACTTTTTAGAAACTTTTTTGCTAAAAGATAAAGTTAAAAAATAAAAGGAGGTGTTTTTGTGATTGTTAAGGAGGGAGATCAAATCCCAGATTTCATTTTACCCGACCAAGATAATAATCAATTTTCATTCTCAAGCCTTCGTGGCAAGAAAGTGATTATTTATTTTTATCCCAGGGATAATACACCTGGATGTACCCAAGAGGCCTGTGATTTCCAGAAATTGCTCAGTCAATTAGCAAAAAGTAATTGCGTGATTGTTGGNATCTCAAAAGATACACCTGAATCTCATGTGAAATTTAAATCACGACAAAAATTNGAATTTACTTTATTGAGNGATTCCTCTGGGNTTGCTTGTAAAATTTTCGGAACATGGGTTAAGAAATCTATGTATGGAAAAAGTTTTATGGGNATAGAGCGCTCGACCTTTCTAATTGATGAAGGAGGGAAAATTAGTAAGATTTGGAGAAAGGTTAAAGTTAAAGGGCATGCAGAAGAAGTATTCTATGCTAGTAAAGAAAAATAAAAAGTAGTGAAGATGTTTTTTAAATCCTCAAATTTTTTTGCTAAAGGAACTTTTGTTTTACTTCTCATCCTTGTCCTTTTTTTACTTAGCTTGGCCTTTGCGAGTAATAAATTTATTTCTCTTACTTTTCTTAAACCAGCTTTTGAGGAACACCTCAGTTCTTACAATCAGAATTTAGATGTTCAGTTAGAAAAAATAGAATTAGCAGAACCGTTTTTCTTCAATTCAAAAGGTAATCTAAATTTTATTTTGACTGACGTAAAAATTATTAACGAAAAAGGTGTAAATCTAACAAGTGTTCCCGAAATATCAATATCACTAAAGTCTTTAGAATTTTTAAGAGGAAACATTGTTTTTACAAGATTAAAAGTCGGAAGCTTGACTGCTAACTTTTCATTTTCTGAGCAAGAAGGGCTACACAATGAGTTCTCATCTAACTATGGCGTGAATCAAAAAAATATTTGGGAGGATATTATAAAGCCTATTTTCTTTGCCGGAAATGCAGAGCTTTTTGAAGATTTACATATTTTTGATTCGCACATAAGAATTGATAATGTCGATACGCACGAGATTTTTAATATTACCATCAACGAAGCAATTTTCATAAGAGACGGAGATGAGAAAAATGGCGTGCTTGATTTTTTTGCGGTAAAGCAAGGACCAAAGGGATCTGATGAGGATTTGAATCTAACTTTCCCCAACGACTTAAAGTGTTATGTTGCTTTTACTCAAAGGAAAGGGGAGCCATACATATCTTTGGAAAATTCGAGATGCAGTCTAGATCAGATAGTATTGGACTTAAACGCTACGGCTGAATTTAATGAAGATGTTAAGTTTGGTGGACAAGTCGTTACTTCGAATCTTAATATGGACTACTTGAAAGTTCTGTGGCCCAAAGATTTAGGCAGTGATTTCGCTAGAGATTGGATTTCTACTAACGTATCGCAAGGAAATTTCCCAGAAATTACAACTCATTTTTTGGCAATATTTTCTTCAAATCTATTTTCATTAACAGAATTAAGTGGTGGTTTTATTTATGAGGATTTATCTATCGATTACTTTTCTCCTATGCAACCGGCTGAAAATATTGCCGGGAGAGGATCTTTTTCTAAAGATAGATTCGATTTTACTATAGAAAGTGGAAAGCTGGGGAGTCTTGATTTGAATGAGGGTAATGTTTCTTTGATGAAATTAGATACTGATAATGAATACGCTCATGTAGAAGGATTTGCTAATGGTGATTTAGATGAGTTATTGAGGATTATCGATAGCGAGCCTCTAGGAGCCGCGACATACTTTGGGATCGAACATGAAAAATCGAGTGGTACAGCGAAAACTGGAATCATTTTCGATTTTCCACTAGCCAGGACCGCATCTATGGATCAAGTTGTTTTTTCTGCAGAGGGAAAAATATCAAATGGAAAATTTGTCGATTTAATAGAGGGAGAGACTATTTCTGATGGAGATTTAGATCTTATCGTTGATAAAGAAAAATTGACAATCTCTGGAACCATGAATCTTTTCTCTCAAGAATGGAAGTTGGCTGGTGAATCAAAATTTTCTGACAGCGAGAGTCCTCAATCCATCTATTTTGATAATCTTTCTTCAGATAATAATGATTTTTCTCTAAATGTTCTGTTCATGGAGAAGGGAGGTTATCAATTAGATGTTCGTGGATCCGCTTTCAGTTTAGAGCGGCTGTTCGAGGAAGAGGAAGATGAATCGAAGAAAGATGATATGACGGATATGATTGTAGACCTAAAGGTAGATCAGTTATGGTTTGGTAAGGAAAATAAATTAGTTAATGTTTCTGGAAAAGTGATTTCCAGGAATGATATTTGGGAGCTTGTAGATCTGGAGGGATTTTCTGGAGAGGGTGATGATAGTGTTCGTTTTAGTATAGAAAAGAATGGCAGTGGTCGAAATTTTTCGCTAGATGCTAAAAATGCCGGTGATTTCCTTAGATCAATTGATCTTTATGAAAACATGCAAGGTGGAAATTTGATATTTAAAGGATCTTTTGATGATAGCGTTGNAGATCACCCTTTCTTGGGAAATCTGATAATNAAGGATTACCATATTGTTAATGCCCCATTGTTGACTCGACTAGCTAGTATGGCATCGTTTACCGGCNTTGTTGANCAGCTTTCTGGGGANGGGATTAAATTCAAAAAATTTACGACACCTGTTAATTATCAAAGTNATAACATAAAATTAGAAAAAGGCAGAGCCTTCGGTAACGCACTAGGTTACACCTTCTCGGGAGAAATTGACCTTGATGATGATAGTTGCAAGATTGAAGGAACTCTTGTCCCGGCTTATTCAATTAATAGTCTATTTGAAAAAATTCCAATTATAGGTGATATACTTGGTGGAGGTAGAGGCGAGGGACTGATTGCAGCAAATTTTCAAATGAATGGAGATATTGAAGATCCGGATGTATCAATAAATCCTCTTTCCATTCTTACTCCTGGAATTTTGAGAGATCTTTTTCAAATCTTTGAATTACCTTTTAAAGAAAAGGAAGATGCGATTGCAGAGTAGAGTAAGAATCTATTTCTTTACTTTAATGATTGCGTGACGTTTTTTTCCAGCCGAAAGTTTAATCACTCCATCACTATCCAGGTCGTCTATTGTGATCATTTGCATCTCGTCTGTTACAATATTCCCATTTATTTTTGCTCCTTTTCCTCTTATTAATCTTCTTGATTCTCCCATACTTTGGCAAAGATTTAGATTCTGTGAGCCGAATAGCTGAAATGCGGGAATACCTTTTTCGAGCTGTTTTTGTGCGACACTTTCTGTTGGCAACATCGAACCTGACCCACCTTTTTCAAATGTATTTTTTGCAGTT
The DNA here is from genome assembly GCA_002712065.1 of Rickettsiales bacterium. Taxonomy (GTDB): domain Bacteria; phylum Pseudomonadota; class Alphaproteobacteria; order UBA8558; family UBA8558; genus UBA8558. The sequence continues at coordinate 29,161 of PARU01000018.1, forward strand.
TTAAGAGCCTCCTCTGCGTTCTTTTTTCCGTGGCATAATCTAGTAGCTTCGAATGCTAGAATCTTTTTCGTCTCATCAATTTCCGAGCCCTTTAGCTTTCCTAAACTACCGATTTTTTCTACTGGTAAATCGGTAAACAATTTCAAAAAAGTATTTACATCGTCATCATGGCTGTTTCTCCAAAATTGCCAGTATTCATATGGTGATGTGAGCTTATCATCTAACCATATTGCCCCTTCTTCAGTTTTTCCCATTTTTGTTCCCTTAGATGTCGTGATAAGAGGCGAAGTTAGACCATAAAGGGTTTTCCCTAATGTACGACGAGACAACTCTACTCCCGATACAATATTTCCCCATTGATCGGATCCTCCCATTTGTAGGCTGCAGCTATATTTTTTTGCCAATTGTAAAAAATCATAGGATTGTAGGATCATATAATTAAACTCTAAAAAACTTAAAGGCTGTTCACGATCAAGGCGTGTTTTTATCGAATCAAAAGTGAGCATACGGTTAACAGAGAAATGCCTTCCAAAGTCTCGAAGAAAGGGAATATATTTAAGTTTTTCTAACCAAATGGAGTTATCGACTATGATTGCGCCGTTTTTTGTCTTTCCAAAGCTCAGGAATCTTTGAAATATTTTTTTTAGTGCCGAAGCATTTTTTTTGATCTCATTATCACTCAATAATTTTCTTACAGTATCTTTGCCAGAAGGATCTCCAATTTTTGTCGTTCCACCACCCAACACTATAATTGGTTTATGACCATGACGTTGAAATATTTTGAGAATCATAATAGGAAGCAGACTGCCGACATGAAGGCTGCTTGCTGTACAATCAAAGCCAATATA
>PARU01000019.1 GCA_002712065.1 Rickettsiales bacterium
TGGAGAACCGTTTGCTGATCCTGCTGCGTTACCAATGTATATTCTTTCAGAGGAGGCTCGAAAAAAAGTCAAAGTAGTTTTAGCTGGAGATGGAGGGGATGAACTTTTTATCGGTTACCCACGTTATTTTGCATGCAAGCTAATGCAATTGTTTAACTTTTTTCCTCAATCTATCAATAAGACTCTCCAATTGATTGGGAAAATGATTCCTAAATCATCCCAGTCTTTACCGATTATTAAGTACATGAAAAGATTTTTAAATGACCTGGCTTTGGAGAATCATGAGAAATATTTAAATTATGTGTCTTTTTTTAACGATGATATGCGGCAAGAAATGTATGGCAGCCAATTAGATAACTTTTTAGAGAAAAAAACCTCTGAAATATTAGAACCTTATTTTAAAGAAAGATCTCGCTTTATGGAGGAGGCAGCAATATGTGATATGAACACATACCTCCCTGGAGCTCTTCTCCGAAAAACAGATATAGCATCGATGGCGCATGGTTTGGAGGTAAGATCTCCTTTTTTGGATTATAAACTGGTTGAGCATGTGTCTAAAATTCCGCTTGAAAAAAGGGTTAAAGGTTTTAAAGGAAAAAATTTGTTAAAAATGATTAATAAAGATAGGATACCGGAAAGCATTATAGAGAGAAAAAAGATGGGTTTTAATGTACCTCTGGACAACTGGCTTCGTTCTGGATTAGAGGATTTAGCGAGAGATCTTTTACTTTCTGACACTTCCAAATCCAGAAAATTGTTTAATTACGACTATATAGAGGGTCTTCTTAAGCGTCATGCCAACAAAACAGGTTCAGAGGAATACAGAATATGGGCTTTGATGAATTTAGAGCTTTGGTTTAGAATGTGGGTAGATGGGGATTCTGTCGGATTAGAAAATGGCTGATGTTTCTAATATAATGGTTTAATAAATTTATTTAAGTCACTGAAATTAAATATATAAAATATGTCTAAACAATTAGCAATTTATGGTGGTAAGCCGTATAGAAAATCCTTAATGCCGCCAAGGATGGCCTTTGGTAAAGGCGAAAGACATAGCCTTGAGAACGCTTTGCAGTACTACAAAGAAAAAAACTCGGATCCCGGTTACCAGGGTTTCTTTGAAGAAAAATATTGTAAATTATTCACAAAATTCATGAAAGGCGGATATGCTGATTGCGTAGCGACAGGTACGGCAGCACTCTATACTGCGATCGCCGCCTTACAATTGCCAAAAGGAAGTGAAATTATTGTTTCTCCAATAACCGATCCTGGAACAATATCGGCAATTATCTTGAATCAACATGTTCCTAAATTAGCAGATACCCTTCCTAGTAACTATAATATGGGTGTTGCTGAATTTGTTTCCAGGATCACGAAAAAAACTTCCGCTGTTCTTGTAGTGCATGGGGCGGGCAGGGCGGCTCAAATCTCTGGAATCGTTAAGGAGGCCAATAAAAGAAATATAGCCGTTATAGAGGATTGCTCTCAGTCACATGGCGCTATACATAATGGAAAAAGAATCGGAGTATTTGGGACAATTTCAGCTTTTTCTACAATGTACAGAAAAGCACATATGACGGGATCAACAGGAGGCGTTGTCTACTCAAGAAGTAAAAAACTTTACAATTTATTTCGGAGTTATGCCGACAGAGGAAAGCCTTATGGTCAAAAGGACTTTGATGATCGAAACCCTAATCAATTTTTGTTTCCTGCCCTTAACTTACATCTTGACGAAATATCATGTGCGGTAGGTTGCTCATCTTTTTCAAGATTAAAAAAGACAATCCAACAGAGACAAAAGTTCGTTTTTGCTTTATCGAAAGAGATAATCAGAAAGTCCAATTGTTGTTGTCCGTACTTATTTACGAAAGATGATTCTCCTTTCTTTTTCCCAATCTTTGTCAATCATAACAAAATTAAATGTAAAAAAACTGATTTTGCTAAAGCTTTGCTGCATGAAGGAATTCCTTTAAATCCACACTATCAATATGTTGTTAATTCTTGGCCGTGGGTAAAAAAATTTTTGGCGGATAAATTTATTCCGAAGAATGCATTTAGAACCGTTAGTGATTCTTTTAATATTTATCTTAATGAGAATTATGGCGCTCGAGAGGTTGACGATATTATCGGCGCTATTCTTAAAGTTGAAAATTATTTTATATCGAAAAAGAAATGAATATTTTGGGAATTCATGGCGGGGTAACACTGGGTCAGCATGAGCCAGCTGCGGCTTTAATTGTTGATGGAAATGTTGAAGCAGTTTGCGAGGAAGAAAGGTATTTACGTTTTAAGTCGGGTTATGGACATTTGCCGTACTACTCTATTCAAGCCTGTTTGCGGCAAGCTAATATTCGATGGGAAGAAATCGATCTGATCGTATCACCGGGATCAACATACAAGGATCATTCGCGAAGACTTAGAGATTACCTGACTCGTAAGTTCGGATCTTGCCCCAAGATTGAGCTCATTCATCATCAAATGGCACATCTGGTTTCAGCCTTCTTTGGTTCAGGCTTTCAGGAATCCTTGGTTCTTTCCCTAGACGCAACTGGAGATGGATCTTGTGGCATGTTGGCCTATGCATCAAAAGCTAGGGGTATACAGGTATATGAAAAGATCCCGACCCGCAATTCTATAGGTTTTTTTTATACATTAATGACGTACTATCTGGGCTTTGTTGATGGAGATGAATATAAAGTTATGGGGCTTGCGCCTTATGGAAAAGCAAATATTGATTTAACTAAGATCTTAAAACCTGCAAAAGAGGGATGGAAATTTGACAATTCTTTTGTACGCAAGAGTCCCGTTATCAAATCTCCATTTGAGGTTCTTTACTCAAATAAATTAGAAAAACTACTAGGAGTTCCGGGAAGAGTTCCCCATGAAAATCTAAATACCTACCATAGAAACTTGGCTGCCAGTACTCAAGGTGCTTTAGAGGATTGTCTCTTGAGCTCCATTAAATACCTATCTAGTAAACGACCTGATTGTAAGAATCTTTGCTATGCAGGAGGTGTTGCATTAAATTGTTCCGCAAATCAGAAGCTTTATGATGCCGGGGTGTTTAAAAATTTTTATGTTTCTCCCGTAAGTTCTGATAGGGGGCTGGCTCTTGGTTGCGCATATTACGGATCCGATATGTTGAATGATAAACCACAACCGATCTGGAACTGTTATTTGGGATCATCTTATTCATCAAAGAATATCAAAGAAGAATTGGAGTCTAATAATCTAAAATTTAAAGAGGTTAAAGATCCAGCTCTTTCAGCAGCTCAGTTAATTTCAAAAGGTAAAATTATCGGATGGTATCAAGGACGATCTGAAGCTGGTGCCAGGGCTCTCGGAAATAGGTCTATTATCGCCGCTGCATCGGATAAGCATATGCGTGAGAAAGTTAATGCAAGAATCAAATATAGAGAAGAGTTCCGCCCTTTTGCTCCCAGTGTTCTTTTTGAAGATTCGGAAGAATATTTTACCACTAATGGTCGGGATTTACCTTTTATGTCGTTTACAGCAAAATGTGCTCTTAACAAGAGAAAGAAAATTAATTCGGTAGTACACGTTGACGGAACTTCTAGAGTTCAAACTGTTAGAAGCTCCGACAACGAAATGTATTATGATCTTATAAAAAAATATAAAAACATTACAGGAACTCCCTTAATTTTAAATACAAGCTTTAATTTGAAAGGACAGCCAATAGTAGAAACACCTCGCGATGCTATTATGACTTTTTTTGGTTGTGGTCTTGATGCGCTAGTGCTTGGAAGGTTTATAGTTGAAAAATAATTTTANCAAGAAACCTGATTCTGAAGTACGGCGTACTCTTAGTTCTTTATCGATTCCACCGAGAGCGACCGTCTTACTACACAGTTCTTTTAAAAATTTATCTAGAGATGGATATCAAGCACAATCAGTTTTGTCTTCAATTGTCAATTACATGAAACATGGGAATCTTCTATTGCCAACAATGTCTTGGCGCTACGTGAATCCTAAAAGCCCCACATTCCACCCCCTCAAAACACCTTCGAATACAGGTGTATTGTCAAAGATATTTTTGAAAAAGTTTAATGCATTAAGAAGNATTCATCCTACGCATTCAGTTGCAGGGTTGGGGNAAAATATTAGTGATTTATTGAGNACTCATCATATTGATGATACGCCATGCTCAAAAAAGAGTCCCTTTGCCTTATTAGAGAGAGCTAATGGCTATGTTGTTATGATGGGTATTGGGTTTGACTGTTGCACACTTATTCACTGCGCCGAAGAACAAGTGGCTCCGGATGTATATCTAAAACCCATTGAAGAAGCAGAAGATTATAAATGTACTGATTATCAGAATAGAACATTAAACGTCAGATTGCGTCGTCATCTCTATTTACCTCGTAATTATTGGCAATTTCAAGATCTTTTGGCAATGGAGGGAAAGATTAAGATCGCATATTTAGGNAATACTATTTGTCTTTCCTTTAAGGCAAAAGATTTGCTAGAAATTGTNCTTNAAANATTGCAAAAAGACGCAAGATGCATTATTTCTCATGATGGNCAGAAATATAGAATGATGTAAATATAGAGTGATCTAGGTCGCTGAGGGATTTTTATGAAGGATTTAGCTGCAGCTTTAAGTGATATTTATTCTGGATTCNCCAACCGCGAAATGTGGGCAAGGATGGCCTGGACTGATGTGCGTATGCGTTATAAGCGCACAATACTCGGGCCTTTTTGGGCAACCTTAAATATGGCTATATTTATTGTAGCCCTTGGTCTTGTGTTTTCTCATTTGTGGAAAATGGAATTAGCGGACTATCTTCCATACCTGTGTTCTGGTTTTTTAGTATGGAACCCAATAACTGCTATAATAACCGAAAGTGGGTCAGTCTTTGTTGCCGCCAGCGGAACGTTACTACAGATCAAGGTTCCCTACAGCACTTTCATTTTCGCGACAATTTATAGAAATTTCATCATTTTTCTNCACCATGCGGTTGTTTACATAGGTGTAATNATAGTTTATCCCGTGCCNNTTAATATGAATACCCTTCTTGTCATCCCGGGNTTACTTTTTATCGGTGTTAACTCCTTTTGGGTAGGATCGGTTGTAGGCATGACCTGTGCTCGATACAGGGATATACAACCTCTGCTTACTAATATTTTGCAGATAGTAATTTTCTTGACTCCAATTTTTTGGACTCCAGATATGCTGAGGGGACGCGGAAGGTTAGCGTTGGTGGACATGAACCCTTTTTTTCACTTCATTGACATAGTTCGATCGCCGTTATTAGGAAAAGCACCAGCCCTACTTTCTTGGTACGTGGTGTCTGGATTTACTGTAGTTGGGCTTCTGGNGGCTGTCTATTGTTTTAAAACATACAGAAAGAAACTTTGTTACTGGTTATAAGGATTAAAACATGTCTTCAATNAAAATAAACAATCTCAGGATTGAGTTTCCAATTATAGGATCGTCAAAAAGTTTTCGNAGGGAAGTGCTTTTAACTCCGATTCAAAAATTTTTAAAAAGATGGAAAGGGGATGAAGGCGAGGAAAAGCTTATAAAAAAAGATACTTCTGCGGCAAAAGATGATACTCGTGAACTGATTACTGGGGGAACTCTTTCTGATGCCAAAGGTTCCGAACATCTTTCCATTATTGCCGTCAATGATGTTACTTTCACGGTGAATCAAGGTGACAGAATTGGGTTAATAGGTCCGAACGGATCGGGAAAAACAACTTTATTAAGAGCTATGTCTGGAGTTTATGAGCCTGTATCTGGCTCTGTAGAAGTAGAAGGAAAAATCTCAGCCCTATTTACTACTACTTTAGGAATGGACCCAGANGATACTGGTTATAATAATATATTTCATATGGGTATGTATCTTGGCATGTCTAAGGAAGAGATTCTTGCTAGGGTTAAGGAAATTATTTCTTATACGGATCTGGGAATTTTTATAGATCTGCCTGTTAAAACTTATTCGGCCGGAATGGTTGCTAGATTATCTTTTGCCGTTGCAACATCGATTGTGCCAGAAATCTTGTTGTTAGATGAGGGTCTAGGCGCNGGTGATGCAAGATTTCAAAAGAAAGTTTCAGATCGAGTTGATGGTTTAGTTTCGCGTTCTGGAGTTTTGGTTATTGCTAGTCACTCAGCAGAAATGATTAAACAAATGTGTAACAAAGCGGCATTGCTCAATAATGGAAAGCTCTTGTTTTTTGGGGATGTGGAAGAGGCTTTTAAAGAGTATGATCAATTAAGTGGAACTGGAGCATAATTAATTATTGATTATTTCAAGCAGGAGCGAAAAATTTTATCAACATCTAAGCCATGCTCNCTCAATAATTGCTGATGATCTCCGAAGAAGTGAATAAACCGATCTTGAAGAGAAAAAGATTTTATTGAACACTTCGCTTGAATCTCCCAAGCTATTTTCTTAATGTTTTGGGCAAGTCCCCCGTTTTCAACCATTTCTTCAATTACAATAATCCGTTTATGTGTTTTTAGTGCTTTCGNAATTCCTTGAATGTCCAATGGCTTTAGTGTATGGCAGGAAATAATTGAGATACTTACTTTTTCTTTATTCTGTAATTTTTCTGCAACTCCGAGCGCTATATTTACAGTTGGTCCGTAAGAAATGAGGCACACATCTTTTCCCTTTTTTAGATATCTTATTTTTCCCATTACAAAAGGATCGGGTGCATTATTTGTTATTGTGGGTTCACCAGCTTTCCCCAAACGAAGATAAACAGGACCGCGATTCTTATTAATACACCAATTCGTTGCATCTTTTGTTTCGATGGGGTCACAGGGAGCAATCACTTGCATATTAGGTATGGACGATGCTATGGCAACATCTTCCATTGCGTGATGTGTTCCACCTAGTGTTGAGTATGTTACTCCTCCACCTATCCCAACAATCGTAACCGGCAGTTCTTGATAACATAAATCATCACGTACCATTTCAAACGGTCGATAGAGAGAAAAAGTTGCGATTGTATAAGCAAATGGTCGCATTCCTTGCATTGCCATTCCTGCTGCTAGTCCTATCATTGACTGTTCTGCTACGCCTGTGTTGATAAAACGTTTGGGAAATTTTCTATGAAATTTTTCCATTGATCCAGCAGGAGAAATATCAGCAACGATTACAGCCAATTTCTTATTTTTTTGTCCGGCTTTGAAAAAAGTATCAGCAAACATGTTTCTCATGATTTTTTAGTTCTTAGCTCTTTCATGGCTTGTTTATATTCTTTGTTATTTGGGGATCGGTAATGCCAAATAGGTTCGTTTTCCATATAGGATATGCCTTTTCCTTTTATGGTGTGACCTATGAGTAAAAANGGTTTCTTTCCTTGGCGATTCGATACAGCATGTAAAATACTTTCTGAATCATGGCCATTTACTTCTGTAGCTTCCCATCCGAACGATAATACTTTATCTATTATAGGGTAAAAGGCTTTGTGGGATACGCTTGTCCGACTTAAGCTTTGGAAATCATTTAGATCTAAAAATGCAATTAAATTATTTACGTTTAGATTTGCNGCAACCATCATAGCTTCCCAGGTTGATCCTTCCTGAAATTCTCCATCAGAAAGAAGAGTATAAATATTTTTGTTTCTTTTTAATAATTTGTGAGCATAAGCCATTCCTGTAGCGATGCCCATACCATGCCCCAAAGATCCTGTTGAAGCAGAAATACCCGGTATTCCAAAATCAGGATGGGCTCCTAGTTTCCCTTTTGGTTTGCAATAAAGCTTTAAATCTTTTNTTGTTAATATCTTTAACTCTTCAAGAATTACGTATTGCGACATACAGCCATGACCTTTGGACATAATGAATGTATCTAAAAATTTCCCAGAACCATCACGTCTCATTAGTTCATGATAAATAATATCTGTCATTTCTAGACAAGAAAAAGCAGGAGCAATATGTAAAGCAGTAACTCCNCGAGAGACCTCAAGTATTCTTTTTCTGTATGCGGTACATCTTTTTTTAGCAACCAGCGAATTAAAAATATTATTCCGTGGTTTTCGCATTTAACCTAACCTCTCATTGTGTATGAGGTTGGCCAATCTTTAAGTTGATCAAAGTATTTTTCTCCNCAATCAACCATTTCCTTTAAACCTTCTTCCCAACCTATCTCTGCCTCCCATCCAACGTCTTTTTTTATTTCGCTAGAATCTAGCCAGTAACGTGAATCTTGGCCTAATCGATCGCCTGTTACTTTACATATTTTGTTAAATGGAAGACCCAGGGCCTGGGCAGTTAGTTGTACAACTTTTTTGATCGAAGTCGGTTTTTTGGGTCCGACGTTGTAAATTTTTCCTAACGGAGCTTTTTTAGAAACAAGATATATTGCTCTCGCAAGATCTCTTGCATGAATAAATGATTTTTCAGCTTTGCCTCCACCATGAAGTGGTAATCTTTCCCCCTTCAAAGCGCAGACCACTGTCTTTGGTATCACTCTGTGTAAAAGTTGTCCTGGGCAATATGCATTTGATGGCCTTATAATGTTCATTGGAAATTTTAGAAATTTCTGGACAGAAATTAAATATAAATCAAAAGCAGCTTTCGATGCTGCATATGGGCTAGTTGGTTGAATCGGATCACTTTCTTTTGCGGCATGTTTTACCGATCCGTATAATTCAGAAGTCCCAATTTGAATGAATCTTTCAACGTATTTTCTTTTTCCTAATTCCTCAACTAAATGAGTCAAACCAACAGCGTTAGTCTCAAAGAAACGCCAGGAATTTTCCCATGATACAGCACCTTCTCCTTGTGCGGCATAATTTATAATTATTTCCGGTTTTTCTCGATCAAGCAATTCTAATAATAAGTCTAATTCGTAAGTCAAGTGTCTTGCATGATATTCGTACCTTGGCTGTTTTTCGATATTTAGAGAAAAGGGTTCGGGTCTAAGTAAATTTCTTCCAATACCAATTACTTTTTTTGGTTTCGCATTTTCTAATAAATAAAGTGACGTATGGATACCAAAAGATCCGCCACCACCTAAAACTACATATTTTTTCAAAATAACCTCCCTTTATTTAATAATTGTCCAGTAATAATCTCCCGTGTATCCAGCGCGCTTAAACAATTTTAGCCACCCCGACGGATAATCATGAAATCTTGCTGTTAAAACCCAGTTCTTAAAAAGCTTTTTTTGTTTTTCATTTTCGTATGAGTCAACTTGCACAAATGATTTCTTCGGTGACAATCTTTTAATTTCCTTGAGCATTTTTATTACGTCATTCTTTCTAAAGTTATGTATTGTATTTAAAGAAATCACACAGTCAAAGGAGTTATCGGGAAAAGGCAAATTAATTGCATTACCTAGGTGCAGTCTACCTACAGCTTCCTTTTCGCAGTTTTTTACAGCGTATTCAGAAATGTCAATCCCAAAGACCTCTAGACCTGGGCAAACGCTCATTAGATCTTTTACTAAAAAACCTTTAGCGCAACCAACATCCAATACTTTCATCCCAGCTTTTAGCCTAAAGTGTTTTATAATATCTTTGGCGACAGATATCCATCTTCCGTCGTAGGAGTAGCCTCCATATCCATACTTTCTAGGACCGTCAAAATACATTTTTCCGTATTCTCTAGAGATTTTTATAACCCTCAAGCTTTTCGAATCAAAACGTTGGTTTATACACCTCTTTGTTTTTGGTAAAGATTTGAGTAAATTAATTTTTCTCATGTTTTTTTATTGCCTCATCATATGACTTTTTTATTCCTGCGCTAATTGAAGTATATTTAAATTTTGGAAAAGATTTTTTGGTGAGGGCGGCGCTGAATGCACGATAACCTCCATGAGGTTTTGGACCATTTCTTGCTAATTTTACTATTCGGTTCTTCTTCTTAAAATCCCTCATGACCATTCTTGCAATTTTGTAAAAAGATGTAACATTCCCAGTAGCTATATTTAAAATTCCATTTGCCTTTTTTTCTGTACAGGAAATAATTATTTTAACAACATCATCTATGTATACGTGATCTCGCAATTCTTCACCGTTTCCAAACAACTTAATGGTTTTACCCTCTAGAAGGGTATTTCTAAACAGATTTGGACCATACCCATTATGAGTGTCGTTTGCTCCATATATTAAGGTGGGGCGCAACAGGCAAAGTGAAGTGTTCACAGAGTTTTGTAAGATAAGCTCTCTTGTTAAGTGCATTATTCCGTGAAGACTATTTGGGTTCGCGCATGAATTTTCTTTTAAAGGTTTTCGCGAATCACTATAAACAGCGTCTGAACTGATATAGATGATATGTTGCGGAGTATTTGTTTTAATATTTTCACATATATTTTCCATCATAGTTATATTTTTTTTTAGATCCTCAATAGTTTTGCATGGTGCAATGCTTGATGTGATGATAAGAGCGTCCGATTTTCGTAAAATTCTTTTAAGTTTTTTGGATTCTTTTTTCGATAGTAAATTAATATCTTTTCTGCTGATAGNTAGAGATGGGATATGTTTTTCCTCTAAATAATTAAGAACGGAACTTCCAATAAATCCCCTTGATCCAAGAATGACAATTCTATTTGGTGTTTTAACCTTCTTTTGATTGAGCTTTAACATTTGATACCTATCGCATAATAGTTAATTTTCTTCCTTAGAATTTTTCTATGATCAAATATACGATAAGGATCAATGATGTTAGGTTTTTTTAATAATTTACAAATTTTTTCCAATGGTAATTTTTTGTATTGTTGCCATGGCGTCATGACAATAAGCACGTCACAACCTTTTATTGCCGAAAGGGGATTAGAAAAGAAGATCGTATCCTTTTGAGTTGGATGGTTTTGAACTAACGGATCGTGTAAGTTTAACACACTATTTCTTAGATTTTTTATTAATTCAACAGAAGGAGAATTTTTGATACTGTTGGTTCCGGGTTTATAGGCTAANCCGAGTATTGCGATTTTTGATTTCTTTAAATTTAAACCTATCTTTTTGACCTGATCTAACACCCAAGTTTTCCTGTGAACACTNTCCTTTAAACAGGCATCAATTAAACCAGGCCTAATTTTAAGCTTTTTTGAAACCTTCATTAGAGTTATCAAATCTCTCTCAATATTCCCTCCAGAAATTCCCAGCCCAGGAGTAATGTAGCTATATTTTCCAATTCTCTTGTCTAATTTCATTGCTTTCTTTACTTCTTCCCAGTCTCCACCAGTCTTTTCTGAAATTTCCGCAAGAGTGTTTGCGAATGTTATTGATGAGGCGAGATACATATTGATTGCGGTTTTACAAATTTCTGCACTTTCATAATTCATTTTTAGAATTGGGCAGCGAAACCTTAACAACAATTTTTTATATTCAATGGGCAGTTCTTTTTCTGGCCGCAAACACCCTATAATAAATCTTTCTGGTTTTAGTGCCCTGGAAATAGCTTGACCAAAAATCAGCGTCTCTACTTGATAAAAAACCCTTTCCTTATTAAAGAAATGTTTTCTAGTAAATTTTGGTGGGATTTGTGAAAGCATAACTGATATAGCTTTTGAGTTCGCATGTTTTTTCACTAAAGTAATTAATTTCTTTACCTGGGTTAGGTCACTTATTCCTTGCTTATTAGTTTTTACATCTTCAGCGATGAAGATGATGTTGCATTTTTTTAAATCAGATGGATTTGAAGTAAAAAAAATTTTTTTATAATTTTTTTTTAATAGATAATTTAGTTTTGGTTCGGAAAAGGGAAGGGCTCCTTTTTTGATTTGATCCAGTTTTTCTTGGTTATTGTCAAAACAGAGGATATGCGCATTCTTCTCAGAATATGCTGCAGCCATATTAAGGCCCAAGTGAGTCATGCCTACAAAGCATACTTTACTGTTTTTCACCTTACTTTCCCCTTTGTATTTTTTGTAAAACTTTTAGAATCCAGTAATCTCTGGACAGATCTGTTTTTTGGGATTTTTTACATATGTTTTTAAAGTATTCATATTCCAATACCCATGTTGGATCTTTTTTCTTTAATGTAATTTTCCGTTCTATGGGTTTCCCGCTTGGGAGAACTCTCTTGCGATATACAAAGGTGGTTGGGCCCCATTTACAAAGGGAAGAAATATGAGCACTACCTTTCTCAGCTAACACATCGCAAGTAAAATGATTCCTCCACATGACTAATGACATTTCAAGCTCGATCCTGGGACTCGATTCTTCCGAACCAATGATTACGTGATCTGGTGATCGATTTTCAAAACAATTTTTTGAATAAAATTTAAATTTTTCACCAATATCATCCCACCAAAATTTTGTTGTATCAAGTAAATGGCTTCCCAGATCTGTTAAAACTCCTTGATCTTTATCACGCCACTTTGAGTTTTTAACCAGTCTGGCAGTCCCATTTCCGTAAAACATCCTACAGCTATAAATTTTCCCCAATTTTCCTGATGTAATTAGTTTTTTCATCCTAATGTAGTGTGGTTCAAAACGATGGTTATATGCTGTGTAACACACCACTTTCATTTGTTTTGCCATCTTTTCTATATTTTTAATCATGTTGAGGTTATTTGTTAACAGGGGCTTTTCTATCAGGATGTGTTTTTGGTTTTTGATAAGATATTTGATAATATGAAATTTTTGATTATCGGGAACACAAACTAAAGCAGCATCGTAAGNNATCAAAGGTACATCTTGTATTTTTTTGAAATCAGCTTTTGGGTTAACAGGGTCGACGGATGATACATAATCTTTCCCAGCGCAAATTGCCCTCTTTTCTCCCTGGACTCCTAATCCGACAACAATGCAACGCATTTAATTAACCACTGTATTCAGCTTGTTTCTCAATTTCTTTAATTTTATTGAGTACATTTTGAGGAAATACTGGAATATTGCCATTGAATTCACATTCACATGCAGCCGCTAAGGATCCAAGGATTGCAGAGATGGCTTCTGACTTTGTTGCCAACATTGATAGTGTGGAATAGGCTAACAAGGCATCGCCGGCACCTACAGGATCGATAGCATTTTTTGAGAAACTTTCAACTACGAAGAATGAATTTAAATCTTCATGAGTATTGTTCTTGCAAACAATAACTCCTTTAGCTCCGAGCTTTAAGATGAGTGTTTTGCATTTGCTAGAATCATAGAGCGCTGCAGCCAGGGGCCTAATTCCGGAATCTTGATCTCCNAGAGAAAAACGAGCCTCCTTTTCATTAGGAGTGATTAGATCAAATTCGGGGAAATCTAAAATATTTCCCCACCTAGTAGCTACTTGGCTATCGGCAACTTTATATGTTTTTTNTGGGATTGCGCCGATTAATTTTTTGATAGATCGTTTATTAAAAATTCCATGTCTAAAGTCACTAAAAATTACAGCATCACANTTCGTATTCGCGGTTGATTNTACCAATTGATTCAGAATTGCATCAGATATTGCATTGTTATCAAGAGTATCNATTTTTGCTATTCTATGATTGGCGGCAATAATGACGTTTTTGTTTGTTGTCGGTCTAGTAGAATCAATGATTGCTTTGGATTCTACATTAGTTTTTTTTAAATCTTTGAGGACAAATTTTGTATATTGATCGTCTCCTAAGACAGTAGAAAAAATAACTTTAGCTCCAGTTGCTCTGATGTGTTTTGAAACAATGCCGGCACCACCGACATAATCTTTTCTATTCTCATATCGTACGCTAGGTGTTGGGGTTTTGTTTTGACCCCCATAAACGGATGTATGGGTATAANTGTCGACTATTGTATCTCCTATTACGTGCACAGTTGCTTTTGATAAATTTTTTAGAGTTTCTTTGAGATCTTGAAATTTAATTTTTTCTTTCTCCATTAAGGTNATTAATTTNTCTAATCCTATTGATGGAGGATCTGAGTTAATTAGAGCGGTTGATGAGTATATTATATCACCGGGCGTGAAAATAATTTTTCCGCCGTAAGATTCGAGAATTTTTGATTCATCTCCGGTTTTGCTATTCACTACATGAGAGGAATACTCATATCCTTTACCAAAAAAATCTGGTTTTAAAAGTTTTAAGTTATTGAGAGGTTCGGGATTATTATCAATAATGACATAATCGACCATTTCCAATGCAGCTAAATTTGCAGCGCGCAGCTCTTGCGGTACATAGGGTCGATACTTATCTTTTGTTACAAATTTATCAGAAGTTATGCTCGCAATTAAAATTTGAGCTTTTTCTTTTGCAAAAAGCAAATGCCTTAAATGTCCGGGGTGAACGACATCAAATACACCGTGGCACATTATGACCTTTTTAGCTCTAGGTAATGGTCCGATGATTTTTTTTAACTCATCAGCAGTTTTGATTTTGTGACTATATTTTTTTGTTAGTGACATAAAAATTCAAAAAATATTTATTTTTTTAAATACCTAAACCATGACTGTGTTGCTTTTTGTATTTTTTTTGCATCCCACAAAGGTGCGTCTCTCCACGATTCTATTTCTTTTAGCATTAATTCTACACCTTTTTTAAACTTTATTTTAGGTTTCCATGCTAGATCTTTTTTGATTTTTGTTATGTCAGCATATGTACATTCGGGCTCGCCGGGTCTTTTGGGAATATAAACAACATCTCCTTTTAATATTTCTATAAGTTTGTTAACTGACTGTGGCTTTCCAGATCCAAGATTCCATATTTTGCCAACTAACTTCGTCTTTGCGGCAAGAAGGAAAGCATTTGCAACATCTGATACATAGACAAAGTCTCTTTTTTGTTTTCCGTTGCCTACCACGGTAAACGGCTTGCCTGCAAGTTTTTGCTTTAAAAAAACACCAAATACAGCCCCGTAGGCACCAGTAGTTCTTACNCTCGTTCCGTAGGCGTTAAAAATACGAATTGAATTGACCGGAAGATCATAAATTTTTTTCCAATGAAATGTAGATTCTTCACCTAAATATTTTGACAAGGCGTAGGGATATTCTGGTTTTATTGGATGATTTTCTTTCGTTGGTATTTTTGCTAGCCCATAACAGGATGAAGAAGCTGCATATACAAATTTTTTTATTTTATTTTCTCTTGAACATTCCAAAACTTTAACTGTTCCCTGAACATTGTTCATCATATATTTTTCGGGATTCTCAATAGATGGGATAAGATCTCCAATTCCCGCAAAATGAAAAACATATTTTGCTCCTTTAAAAAGTGCATTATTTTTGTTCAATTTACATACATCACGCCACTCACATAAAAGCCTAGGATCTGTTTTATGTTTCTCTAAATTGCTTTCTCTTCCACTCACTAGATTATCAATTACTCTCACGATATAATTTTCCCGAAGAAGCNTATCTACCGTGTGGCTNCCTATAAANCCAGCTCCACCTGTTACTANTGCTATTGGTCTTTTTTTCACGATATCTTCAATTCCTTCAGTCGCTTTACATTGAAGTAAATATTTTTATTGAGACTGTCCGGCAGNTTATTTTTTCTAAATGCATTACAAAGNTCCTTAACAGCGTCTTGAATNGAGAACTNTGGCTTGAAGGCTAAAGCTTTAAAAATTTTTTCAGAATTTATATGATATGAACGTATATCGTCTGTCGTAGTTGTTGATATGCCAATAGTACCTTTCTCTGGGAACTCTTTCTCAACAACATCTTTGACAATTNTTGCGATTTGCATAATAGAGTAATTTTGGTGTCCTATNTTGAAGGTTTCTCCGTTAATTTTCTTACCTGGAGTTTTTATTAATAGTTCGTATGCGTCACACATATCCTGTATATGAAGATTTGGTCTTAGTTGTTCTCCCCCAAAAACAGTTATTTTNTTATTATTAACCGCATGATTGGTAAGNATATTTACGCTTAAATCAAATCTTTGTCTTGGAGCGTAACCCATAATAGTTGCGGGCCTTATGGTTACGCATTCAAAATTCTCCGAATTATATTTCCATAGTATTGGNTCACACATGCCTTTAAATTTGTTGTATAGGGTCAAGGGTACGAGNGGNTGNTCTTCCTTAACCTCNCTTTCTTTTGATACTCCGTAGACTGANCTTGAGGANCAGTAGACAAATCTTTTGACACCTTCTTTCTTTGCATGCTTTACAAGCCCCTCAAAGGCATCAAAGTTTATAGATTTGCTAAGGTTTTCATCAAGTTCGAAACTAGCATCATTGGAAATACACGCTAAATGTAAAACAACATCAATTCCTTTGAGATGGCTTTTGAAAAGCTCTATATCTCTTATATCNCCTTTTATAATTCTAAGATTAGGATCATTTTTTGGTAANAAATCNGATCCAAAGAATAGTGAATCATAAACCGTTATTTTATAATTCTTTTCTAAAAGCTGGGGAACAAGTCTTGATCCGACGTAACCGGCGCCACCGGTAATTAAAATTTCTTTGAAGGTGTTCATTCAATAGTTTTTACTGTCATTTTGTTTCTATTTTATAACCAGCTTCCGAAGCATCATTAAAAAACATTTCGACAGTTTCTCGAGAATATTCTTCTAGATTCTTTCCAATCAGTTTGGTTTTTTCCAGGAGGTCACCAGTTATAGTTATAATATGGCAACCTATTTCGTCTGCCTGTATTAGATTTAGTAATTCTCGTGGGCTGGCCCAGAGTAATTCGTTTTTTGGTTTGCTTTTCATGACATTTAAACAATCTTTCATTATGGGAATAGGGTCGANTCCTGAATCCGCAACCCTTCCTGCAAAAACGGAAATTATATTGGCGGTTTTAGGGGAAAAGGCTTCGACAATTTCTCGCGTTTGGTTAATTGTGAAAACTGCGGTAATATTCATTTTTATCCCAGAATCACTTAATTTTTTTATTAAATTCTTAGATGATTCTCCCTTGGTATTTGTGACAGGTATTTTTACATATATATTTTCGCCCCACGAAGAGATTTCTTTTGCTTGTTTTTCCATTTCGTCAAATTCGTCGGCAAANACTTCAAATGATACAGGCTTTTGTTNTACNTCAGAGAGAACTTCCAAGGCAAACGATTTATAGTCAGCAACACCAGCCTTATTCATGAGGGTTGGGTTTGTGGTAAACCCTTTTACCCATTCTTCAGCATTGAGTTTCTTTATCTCATCTAGGTTTGCGCCGTCTGCAAAAATTTTGATTTTAAGTTTATCTAGATCCATGTCAATATTGTATATTATTTCAAAAGTAACTAAAACGAGCAAAACTAAAACGAGTTAATTATGGGCCAGAATAAAGAAAAGAAAGATCAATTAAAGANAAAAGAGAACCTTTCTTTATCTCGGGAAGCTTATGAAGTTGTTCACAAAGCTTTTTTAGAATGCGAAAAGAAAAAAATTCCAATAATGGTTGCTTTAGGAGCCTTCCTAGATAAAGGAATTAACATTTTAATAAAAACGTACCACAGTGAGGTCACGGCCGCCTTTTTAGAAAAATTGGCAAAGGAAGTCAGAGATGGAGTATACGGTAAAAAACGAAAATAGCCGTTTTTACGTCACAAGGGTAACGGCCTTAGTTTCAGTGTAGGCATCTAATATTTCGTGTCCCATTTCGCGTCCCCATCCGGATTGTTTATAACCACCAAAGGGAAGGGCAGCATCNAATATGTTGTAGCAATTGATCCAAACGGTTCCAGAGCGAAGTTTGGCTGCTGTTGAGTGGGCTGTAGCTAGATTGCTTGTCCAGATCCCTGCAGCTAAGCCATAGTTAGTATTATTGGCTTCTTTTATAATTTTTTCTATCTCATCATCNTCAAAACTTTCAACGGCTACTACTGGGCCAAATATTTCTTCTTTAATAATTTTCATAGAGGGTTTTGTGCCAGTGAATACGGTAGGTCTTACAAAATATCCGTCTCCATCTTGAGCTTCACCACCAACTGTGCACGTCGCTCCTTCTTTCTTTCCGCTCTCGAGATAACCTTTAACTTTACCAAACTGCTCATCGGATACTAAGGGACCCATTTCAGTATTCGGATCAAGGCCTGGNCCAAGCTTAATGCCTTCAGCCGCTTTAGAGACTCCTTCGAGTACTTGATCAAATACTTTTTTCCCTGCATACAGTCTCGATCCTGCACAACAACATTGACCGTGATTAAAGAAAATTGCACTGGCTGCACCAGGGATCGCTGAATCTAAATCAGCGTCAGGGAATATAATATTTGGAGATTTTCCTCCAAGTTCTAGTGTAACTTTTTTTAAATTTCCAGCCGCAGCTTGAATGATCTTCTTTCCTACCTCGGTTGAGCCTGTAAAGGCAACTTTATCAATTCCATCATGGGCTGAAATTGCAGCACCAGTATCATCTCCACCAGTTACTACGTTTACCACTCCATCTGGAATCCCAGCTTCCTGCATGATTTCAGCCAATCGAATTGCAGTTAATGGAGTTTGAGGTGCGGGTTTTAAAACAACACAATTTCCGGTGGCAAGCACAGGGCCCAGTTTCCAAGCGGCCATGAGCAGTGGAAAATTCCAAGGGATTATTTGACCAATTACACCAACCGGCTCTCTCAAAGTATAAGAAAGAAAGTTTGTTCCCGGAGCATAAATGCCCGAAGTTGAAATAGGGATTGTGTTGCCTTCAATCTTTGTTGCCCATCCTGACATGTAATGAAACAGATCTGCTGATAAAGGCACATCAGCAGCTGTTGATATAGTAATAGGCTTGCCGTTATCAAGGGATTCTAATTCGGCAAACTCAGCAACATTTTCGAGAATTAAATCTCCAATTTTATGAATAACTAGTCCTCTTTGAGAGGTTGTCATCCCGCTCCATTTTTCCCCATCGAAGGCTTTTCTTGCGGCTTTAACAGCTAAATCAATATCTTCCTTCTCACCTGCAGCTACAGCTGCGATAACTTTTCCTGTAGAAGGATCAAGAACGTCAAATGTTTTTCCTGAAACCGCATCAACCCACTTTCCACCTATGAAAAGTTTCTTTGGTTCTGGTAACCAATTCTGTGCGTTAGACTTAAGNGCAATTGCTGTTTCTGCCATTTAAATANACCCCCCGGTGAAGCTTTTTTAACTTTTGAANANTATAACAAAAACAGCGCGATTATGCTATGCAAAAACATACTTTCTTTAACTAAGCTAGGACTTATTATGTATAATCCTTCTTTATTCGCAGTGTATATCAAAAGGAAATAAATTATTGATCTATAAGACAAGGGGTTAAGTACTAATGAACCATCATTTTGGTGTTTCCGAATTGAGCTTACTTTGGTCGCTTCCATTTCTTGGAATTTTACTATCGATCGCAATTCTCCCCATGGTGGCTCCTAAGTTATGGCACCACCACTTAGGAAAAGTTTCATTGTTTTGGAGCATGTCTTTAATTATTCCTTTTATGAGCGAATTTGGATCGTCTGTGGCACTGGGAGAAGTTACTCACACGATGCTAACGGAATATTTTCCATTTATTATTTTATTATTTTCCTTATATACAATTACCGGAGGTATTCGATTTCGTGGACATTTTATTGGCAGCCCTAATTTAAATGTAACTATTCTTTTTATTGGAACTATCCTAGCAAGCATTATTGGGACTACAGGTGCGGCTATTTTGTTAATTCGCCCAATTATTGAGGCAAATCATTGGAGAAAAAATAATGTTCATGTCGTTGTTTTCTTTATTTTCTTAGTCGCCAACATCGGCGGATCATTAACGCCTCTTGGAGACCCGCCATTATTTCTTGGCTTTTTACAAGGTGTTGACTTTTTCTGGCCGGTACAAAATATGATCTTGCCCATGCTTTTATCGTGTTCAATTCTTTTTGGAGTTTTTTATATTCTTGACTGCTACTTTTTTTCCAAGGAAGGAGGTTCGCCTGAGCATTTAAAAAAGATCGATCCTTCTGCGGGGGGTGAACAATTTCAGATTTTGGGAAAGAATAATATCTTTTTATTATTAGGGGTTGTCTTTGCTGTGTTGATGAGCGGCATATGGAAATCCGGAGTAAGTNTTGAAATCTTAGGAACTAGTTTACAATTTGAAAGTATTCTTCGTGACCTTCTTCTATTAACTTTTTGCTTTCTATCATTGAAATTGGGTTCAGAGGAAATTCGTAAAGAAAATCANTTTACATGGTTTCCGATTCAAGAAGTCTCAAAATTGTTTTTTGCAATCTTCATAACCATTATTCCAGTCATTGCTATGTTGCGAAACGGTTCTGATGGATCCTTNTCCTTTGTTACCGAGATCGTAAATCCTGAGGGTAATCCTAATGCTNTNATGTATTTTTGGGTAACTGGAATCATCTCGAGTTTTTTGGATAATGCGCCAACCTATTTAGTTTTCTTTAATGCTGCTAGCGGTGATGTGGAAATTTTAACAAGCTCTATGAACAATATTTTATTGGCGATATCTTGTGGTGCGGTCTTTATGGGGGCAAACACCTACATAGGAAATGCCCCAAATTTTATGGTCAGATCTATAGCTATAGAGCGCGGTATAAAAATGCCAAGTTTCTTCGGATATGTGGTGTGGTCATTGATCTTTCTTGTTCCAGTATACTTGATCGTAGGTTATATTTTCTTTATTTAATTTTGTGTTACAGTATTAATACGGGGTGTAGCGCAGCCTGGTAGCGCGCCTGCTTTGGGAGCAGGATGTCGGGAGTTCGAATCTCTCCACCCCGACCACTATGGTTTATGAAAATGATTTTGCATATTTACAAATCTTCAAAGACTCCAACTCAGTCGGGAGATTATAAAAAGTCTTTTTGGTACGCAGAATATGTTTCGACCAAAAAGAAAGAAACAGATTCTTTGATGGGATGGATNGGATCGAATGAAACTGATGAACAAATAAAATTAAAATTCAAATCCAAGCAAGAAGCCATTTATTATGCAAAAAAAAATAAGTTAGAATATTTTGTTGAGGAAGNAAGGGAAACTAAAATTAAACCAAAAACCTATGCTGATAATTTTCGCTAATTTTTGAATTGTAGGTTATATTGTACATTTTGCGCCCTTAGCTCAGTGGATTAGAGCGGCGGCCTTCTAAGCCGTAGGTCGGAGGTTCGAATCCTCCAGGGCGCGCCAGATAAATAGTTATGAATAAACAAAACAAGTATTATATTTTTGTACTGTTATCTTTCTTAATCCTGCCAAACTTTCTCTTTGCAGAAGAGCTTGCTGATTCTGAAATTAATGAAAAGATTGAAGCATTTATTCTCGAGCATCCGGAAGTTATTGTTGAATCGATTAATCGCTATGAAAAGAAAATGCGATCAGAGAATGACATACGAAAACAGGAGTTCTTACAATCAAATAGAGAAATGATTTTTAACACTTCCGATAAAATGTTTGAAGGAAACGAAAACGGAAAAATTAAATTAGTAGAATTTTTTGATTATAATTGTGGCTACTGCAAAGCTAGTCACCGTGAAATACACGATCTGTTAACTGAACACCAGGATCTGTTGGTTATATATAAACCCTTTCCGATATTGGGTCCGCTTTCTTTGGAATACGCACGATATGGATTGGCGGTTTCAGAATTGGGAAAATTTAAAGAATTTCACAATGAAATGTTTACCCATAAAGGGCCAATTAAGGAGAAAGATGTTGAAAGTATTATAGAAAAGATCGGTTTAGATTTTTCAGTAGTCAAGATAATGATCAACAAGACAGAGTACCGCGAGAACATTAAACAATCTATATTCATCGCTCAATCGTTGGGCCTTCAAGGGACTCCGGCATTTGTTCTGGAGGATGAAATAATTAATAAGTTTGTTACAAAAGAAGCTTTGGAAAAAAAGTTTATGGAAATAAGATAGATTCGGATTTAGATATGATTATTCATTGCCCATTGTGTGCTACTAATTTTTTGATAAGTGAAAAGATTGCAAAAAAAAAGCAAGGACTTTTAAAGTGTGGAAACTGTGGCTATTTGTGGCATGGAAGTACAAAAGGAGAGACTTCCCCAGGTACCTTTAACGCCTTAATTTATTTACTCTTTGCTGTGTTTGTCTTATTAAAAATAGACATGTACCTTGGTTGATTTATTTGGCAATGGGTGCATTTTTTTTCGATCCCCATTCAGCCCAAGATCCATCGTAAACAGCAACATCTTTTTTCCCTATAGTATATAAGGCGAAGGCCAGCACGCATGCNGTGATACCCGAGCCACAGGAAGTGATTATCTTTTTTGAGAATTTAATNNCNGATTGCTTAAAAATTCTTCTAACGGTTTCTTTATTTTTCATTGTGCGTTTCTTATCGTTTATTAGATTAGAGTAAGGGATNTTTGTGCTGTTAGGTATATGACCGCTTTTTAAATCTTTCCTTGGCTCCTTTATTTTGCCCNAAAACCTTTCTTTGGATCTTGCATCGAGGATCTGGATTTTACTGTTATTGAGGTTCATTTTTACTTCTCTAAAATTTGAAACTAGTTTGTGGTTTTCTCTTATTGAAAAAAATTTCTTTGGATATTTTCTTTCAAAATACTCAATAGGTTTCTTTTCTTTGAGCCATTGATTAAAGCCACCTTCTAAAATGACAGCATCATTTTTTCCAAAGCAGCGGAATGTCCACCACACCCTTGGCGCAGAAAGAATTTCATCGCGATCATAAATAACAATTTTGTCGCGATGGCTTATTCCCAGCGCTGCCATTAAGGTTCTAAATTTATTTTTGCTTGGTAGCATATGGGGGAGGGGTGTATTGCTTTTGGCAATTTTATCAATGTCAAAAAAAATTGCTCCTGGTATATGGCCCTTTTTTTGAAAAGCTCCAATACCGGTTCTTTTGTCATTGGGCATGTACCACGTTGCATCAATGATTTTGATTCGATCTTTCTCCAGATTATCGTATAGCCACTTTGTGGTTACTGTCGATTTTGTTGACATGCTTCAAGCTTTCTTCAAGGGGTCGTCATTTTTGATCCAATTTTCAAGAGACTTTTCATATTGATGTTATTTTTTAAGCCAATT
>PARU01000020.1 GCA_002712065.1 Rickettsiales bacterium
AGAAATGTCTACAGATAGCATGGATACAACTTGGGTAATTATTTTTATAATTATTATAGTTCTGTTAATTGCCGCATGGTTCGTTATGGGGCGATCAAAGAAGCAAGCTTCAGATGCATTAGAAGGATCGGAAGAATCGATTGAAGAAACTCATGAAGGAGAAGCTCCTTCTGAAGGCGCTGCTATAGAAACAGAACCTGCTGAAGAAGAGNCTCCNGCTGAGGAAGCNCCTGCTGAANAAGAGGCTCCNGCTGAGGAAGCNCCNGCTGAANNAGAGGCTCCNGCTGANGANGCNCCTGCTGAAGAAGAGGCTCCTGCTNCGGAAGAAACACCTCAGGACGAAACTGGGAAAGACGATCAAGGAACCCCGGAAGACAAACGATAAGCGCCTCATTATCTCGATTACAGCATATTTTTTCTCTTGATAAGAAAGCTATATTTCTGCCATATTTTTGTGATTGAAACCATGTTTCGTNAATAAAAAATTTAATCGGTTGGGAAGNTTATGAAGATCGCTTTAGTGGANGATNATCTAAATCTGAGTGAAAGTTTGACTTTGGCCCTANAGCACGAAGGCTATGATGTATCCCCTTACGAAAATGGTTTGAAGGCTCTACAAGGTGTCACGCGTAATCCTGTCGATATAGCTATTGTTGACATTAAAATGCCGNNTATGGATGGCTATGAATTTTTGGAAAAAATCAGAAGTTTGGAAAAAACGGNAAAAAAGAAGCATANGCCCATAATATTTCTAACCTCAAAGGNCGATCCANGTGATGAANTCNTTGGTCTAANAATGGGCGCCGAAGACTACATAAAAAAACCATTCNATCANAGNGTACTCTTCGAGAGAATTAAAAAANTAGGTAAAATGCTAGATGCTCCCGAAAACNCAAAAGAAGAAACGATTAGCATTAAGACAAATGAAGGCGAACTAATNNTTAACACATCAAGGCACTCGTGCATCTGGAAAGGATCGAAGGTTGANCTGACCGTNACTGAGTTTCGCCTGTTAANAGCACTGGNTCGTCATCCAGGCCATNTCAAGAATCGNGATCAACTAATTNATTCNGCNAGAGGTGAAGATATTCATGTCGAGGAGCGTACTATCGATAGCCACGTCAAAAGAATAAGAAGAAAGTTTAAACAAGTTGATCCGAAGTTTTCCCGAATCAAAACTCTTTATGGTATCGGTTATAGTTTCGAGCTCAAATAAAGTTCACAGCAAGCTAATCAACTAAATAAAAGCTAATGGTTGTTACGACACGAGCAATTTTTTCGATTTTTTCAGTGTCACTGTAATCTTTACCAACATCGCGAATATAAAATCCGCCTTGACGTGCGTTTTTTATTCTTCCGACCGTCGCGTCGGCATTTTGCGCAAACTCGTTAGCGGCAATGCGAGCGTTCTCAGTGGCTTCCTTAAGCATGTCCGGCTTAATCTCGTTAAGCTTTGTAAAGCGGTATATAGGTAATTGGTTGTCAATTTTTACGCCTGCAGCAATAAGTTCATTTATATTGCTTCGGACTTCTTTAACCTTGTACACTTTATTCGTTTGCACCACCACTTTTCCGCTCAGTAAATTCTTTGTGTCTACTAGCACATTATCCTCATTTCTATACTCTGTAATGAAGTAGTCGAATGCATCCGTACTGATTTCTGATTCCTCAAACCCCTTTTCTTTAAGGAGATTAACTATTTTAGTCTGATGTTCACCCGCATTCTTATAAAGCTTCTGAAGTTCTACAACATCCTGATTGCTTACCCGATCGCTTACTCCAAATCCTATACTCCAATTGGCTGTATCCGCCGTTATTTGACGTTCCGCAAGACCTTTTACTTCTGCCACATTAGCGCCGACTTTGGCTTTATAGAGTGTGTTGCTCATGAAATAGCCTGCAATGATAATGCCCAAACTAAGAAATATGCCTAAATAAAATCGTCCGAAATCTTTTTGCATTGTCACTTACCAATCAAGAAATGGTTTCTAAAGTCCGAGGAATAATATTAAAAAAGGAACCAAAGCAAGCCAATGATTTCTCTCTTCTAATTCTGTAGGTTTTTCACTCCCTTGGGGTACCTCGTTTGCATCACTTGTTTGAATTTCAACTCTCCTATTTCTTGCCTCCCGCGTTCCATTTGCCGTCAAAATAATGGGGCGATGCTCCCCCATTCCGATAATCTCTATGTTTTCTCTAGGAATTCCCTGTAGAGCTATTGCGTTTTTGACCGCTCGAGCACGTTTCCTCGAAAGCAAATGATTATAATTATTCCCACCAGATAAATCAGCATGTCCAATTATCCGAAAAATAAAATCACCTGGTTTTTGGTTCGCAGAGATTATATCAGTTATTTGACTTTTGGAATCTTCAGAAAGTAAATGACTATCAAAATCAAAAAAGACAAGATTTGGATTTTTAGCATTGGCCGAAAAAGGAAGTAAAAAAAATAAAACAAAGACAAGATATGAAAGAGTGTGTTTCCTAGAAAAGAGTTGTTCCATGTTACAAAACCAAGATTAATTTTAATTTAAAAAATTCAATAGCTAAAAAGTCATGATATCGAATAAATTGTCGTAGCTTTGTCTTTAGTGTGGTTTTTTTATGACATTAATTAATTGGATATATCTTAATAAAATGATTTTTGCTAAAAATATCGAATCAACCTATATGGATCGAAAATGAAAAAAATCTTTTTCGCAATTTTTCCGTCAATCTTGGTAACCGCTTTTGCTTGGACAATAAGTAATATCCTGATCAAGCCAGAGGAGGCAAAAAATATTATCTCAGTTAATCCCGTTCCGATGAAAAAAGAAAAAGCACAAGAGCCTCCCATTCAAAATATTTCTCAAGAATTTTCTCTTGGGGAGAAGCAGGCAAAAAAGTGCAAAGCCTGCCATAGTTTAAAAAAGGATAAAAAAATAAAGATTGGGCCACCGTTGTGGAGTATAGTGGGCGCAAAAAAAGCACGAACAACAAATTTTAAATATTCAGAAAAATTACAGAATCTTGATGGAATATGGAATGAGGAGGAACTATCTAAATTTATAAAAGCACCAAATCAGTATATACCTGAAACAAAAATGTTATTTAAGGGGATTAAAAACGACGAGGATCGAAAAAATTTAATTATCTTTCTAAAAACATTAACCGATGAAAGTAATAAAAATTAATGACTCAAACTATAGATAAAGATCTCATAATNTTTGCTAACCGTCTGGCTAACGAAAGTAGAAAAATTTTAAGAAANCATTTTCGAAAGAAGATTAAAATTAGATACAAATCTGATCAAAGTCCCGTAACCGAAGCAGACACAAAAGTTGAAAAAAAACTCCGGATGCTGATTCAGAGAAAATACCCAAAACACGGAATAATAGGTGAAGAATTCGAGAATATTCAGATAAATGCCGAGTACCTGTGGTGTTTAGACCCACTTGACGGTACAGCTGCATTTATAACTGGCAAGCCATTATTTGGAACGCTGATAGGGCTTTTAAGAGAAAAAATTCCAATCTTTGGAATTATTGAACATCCTATTTTAGGCGAAAGATGGTCTGGCGGTATAAATAGTCCTGCAAAATTAAACGGAAAAAACACTAAGGTCAGAAAATGTAAAAATATATCAAATGCTATGCTATATGCGACGTCTCCGGAAATGTTTGAAGGAAAAAATAAAAAATCTTTTCAAAGATTAAGTACAATGGCCAAAAAAACCCAATATGGAGCAGATTGTTATGCTTATGGTCTTTTAGCCAGTGGCCATATTGACTTAATTGCTGAAGCAAAAATGAAACCATGTGATTTTCTTGCATTGGTGCCTGTAGTAAGAGCTTCTGGAGGGATAATAAGCGATTGGGATGGAAAGCCTCTTAACATCAATTCAGGCGGTTGTGTACTCGCAAGTGGTAACTCAAAAATTCATAATCAAGCCTTAAAAATTATAAACGGGAAGTAAATTGGAAGAAAGTTTTGGAAAAAAGGTCCTGAGAGGAAAAAATATCTTTATTTTCTTTCTCTCTCTATGCATTTCACCAGCATCGGCTAATGAAAAGAATCAAGGCTTTGCTCATGGAATCGCCATGCATGGAGATTTAAAATATTCTACTAATTTTAAACATTTTGACTACGCTGATCCATCTTCTATTAAAAACGGATCATTCATCACCTATTCCATTGGAACTTTTGATAGCCTTAATAATTTTATTTTAAAGGGCGTGGGTGCTGAAGGACTTTGGTATTTACATGAAACATTAATGACAAGATCTACTGATGAGCCCTTTTCACTCTACGGTCTCGTTGCAGAAGGAATTAAAACACCAAAGGATCGATCATGGGTAGTATTCAAAATTAGATCAGGGGCAAGGTTTCATGACGGCAAAAAAATAACTACCGATGATGTTATATTCTCCTTTAAAACACTTACGGAAAAGGGTCATCCATTCTATAAAAGTTATTTTAGGGATATAGAAAACGTAGAAAAAATAACTGAAAAAGAAGTTAAATTTACATTCAAAAAAAATGGGAACCGTGAATTACCTTTGATCATAGCCGAGGGACTACCGATACTATCTAAAGATTATTGGAGTAAAAATGATTTCACAAAAGCGAGCTTGAATCCCCCTATCGGAAGTGGACCATATAAAATTAAGAAANTAGATCCAGGTCGATCCATAACCTACGAAAGATATGAGNATTATTGGGCAAAAAATCTNCCGATAAATCGTGGAAAATACAACTTTAATGAAATCCGCTTTGACTACTACCGCGATCAAACAGTAGCAATGGAAGCGTTCAAAGCAGGNTCCTATGATTTCCGTTTTGAAAACCAGGCAAAATCCTGGGCTATTAATTATTCTTTCCCTGCAAGAAAAAACGATCTTGTTGTAGTAGAAGAGATAGAACATGAACAGCCAACAGGCATGCAGGGATTTGCATTTAANACTAGAAAAGAAATTTTTAAGGACCGAAGAGTGCGTGAAGCACTTGCATACGCTTTTGATTTTGAATGGTCTAATAGAAATCTTTTCTTCGGTGCATATACAAGAACGAACAGTTATTTTTCTAACTCGGAGCTTGCGTCTAGCGGGCTCCCCAGCGAAGAAGAATTGGAAATTTTGATAAAATACAAAAACGAAATTCCAAAAGAAGTATTAACAAAGATCTATAAAGCCCCATCAACTGAAAATGCAAATAATTTGAGACAAAATCTACGAAAGGCAAGAAGAATACTAAAAGAGGCTGGGTGGGTTATAAAAGACGGAATCCTGACCAATAAAAATTTGGAACAAATGAAGTTTGAAATTCTTCTTTTTAATCCACAGTGGGAAAGAATTGCAGGCCCTTTCAAAAAAAATCTTGAACGANTAGGAGNCAAAGCAACAATCAGAACCATTATCGACTCTTCGCAAATAGAAAAACGTCAAGAACAATTTGATTTTGATATGATTGTAGTAGCAATTGGACAAAGTTTATCACCAGGNAATGAACAAAAAGACTTATGGTCATCAACTGCGGCNAACACATCCGGAAGNAGAAATTACATGGGAATTCAAAGTACAGCTGTTGATGAATTAATTGAAAATATTATCTCTACTCCAAATAGAAAGACACTCGTTAANAATACACGGGCTCTAGATCGCATACTACTTTGGGGACACTATGTAATTCCACACTGGCACATAAAAAATTTTCGAGTAGCTTACTGGAATAAGTTTGAGAAACCCAAAATATCTCCTAAATATGATTTGGGTTTAGATTTTTGGTGGATTAGCCAAAAGAAAGAGGAAAATTTAGAAAAGAAACTAACTCATAATCAATCTAAGTCAGAAAACANTAAAGGAGAGGGGCAATTTAGTAGTTGGGTCTTATTTAGTTTGTTTATAGCGGTGGTTGGCTTTTTAATAATTAGAAATCGGAAAAAGGATTCAGCATAACTTAAATGATCACATATATTATTAGACGTCTATTTTTAATAATCCCAACACTGCTGGGTATTATGCTTGTTAATTTTCTGATAATCCAAGCTGCGCCTGGCGGTCCAGTTGAAAAAGTAATATCCCAAATCAAAGGAACAGACATTGAGGCAACTGCAAAATTTGCAGGCACCTCAAAAGGCGAAACTACCTCAAGCAAGCAACCGTCTACTGGACAAAAAATTTCTGATAAATATAGAGGATCCCAAGGTTTGGATCCCGAGCTCATCAAAACGATAGAAAAACAGTTTGGCTTTGATAAGCCAGCCCATCAAAGATTCTTACTTATGGTTCGAGACTACGCTTCTCTTGACTTTGGTGATAGTTTTTTTCGCGGCCAATCCGTAATCGAATTAATTAAGGACAAGCTGCCTGTCTCCATTTCATTAGGACTCTGGACAACCTTGATTGTTTATTTAATCTCTATTCCACTAGGAATCACAAAAGCTGTTAGGGATGGAAGTAAATTTGATTTGTGGACTAGCGCGGGAATTATCGTTGGCTATGCGGTCCCCGGTTTCTTATTTGCTATTTTCTTGATTGTATTTTTTGCTGGAGGAAGTTTCTTTGATTTATTCCCTTTAAGAGGATTAACTTCCGAAAATTGGGAATCACTATCATTAATCAATAAAATTTCTGATTATTTTTGGCATATTACATTGCCAGTTTTATCCATGACCATTGCGGGCTTTGCCAGTTTAACGATGTTAACCAAAAATTCATTTCTGGATGAAATTAATAAACAATATGTAATCACAGCGAGATCCAAGGGGTTGAGCGAAAAAAAAGTTTTACGTAAACATATTTTCCGAAATGCGATGCTAATCGTAATTGCTGGATTCCCGAGTGCTTTTATAAGTATTTTATTCACCGGATCTCTGCTTATCGAAGTTATTTTCTCCCTAGACGGTCTAGGATTATTAGGTTTCGAAGCTGCGATTGGTAGAGATTATCCTGTTATTTTTGGTACTTTATTTATCTATACCCTAATTGGTCTGCTCCTCAAGTTATTAAGCGATTTAGCCTACGTCATTATCGATCCACGAATTGATTTTGAGGAGAGAAATGTTTAGGCAAATAAAAAAAAGGAAATCCCTATTTTCTAGCTTTACACCAATTACGATAAGGAGAATCGAGAATTTTAAAGCCAATAAAAGAGGGTATTTTTCTCTTTGGATCTTTCTGTTTGTCCTATTCTCAACACTTTTTGCAGAATTTATCGCAAACGATAAACCGCTATTAGTAAAACACAAAGGAGAACTATTTTTTCCGGTACTGATATCTTACCCAGAAACAGATTTTGGAGGAGAGTTTGATAGTGAAACCGACTACCGAGATCCCTTTGTTGATGATCTGATCAATGAAGAAGGTTGGATTCTTTGGCCTCCTATAAAATACTCTTACGACACTATTAACTATGATCTTCCAGTTCCAGCCCCCTCACCACCTTCGTGGGAAAATTTGCTCGGGACGGATGATCAGGGGCGAGATGTCTTAGCGAGACTAATTTACGGAAGCCGAATTTCAATATTATTTGGATTAGTCCTAACAGTTGTATCTTCTTTCATAGGAATTTTTGCCGGTGCAATACAGGGATACCTAGGCGGGCTTACTGATCTTTTCTTTCAAAGGTTTGTGGAAATTTGGTCAGGGCTTCCGGTTCTATTTCTACTCATTATTTTATCCAGTCTGGTAGAACCAAATTTCTGGTGGTTACTCGGGATTATGGTGTTGTTTAGTTGGATGGCACTGGAAGGAGTGGTAAGAGCAGAATTCTTAAGGGCTAGAAATTTTGAATATGTAAGGGCCGCACAAGCTCTTGGGGTTAGCGACATGGTGATCATTTTTCGACATCTCTTACCAAACGCTATGGTTGCAACATTNACTTTTCTCCCTTTTATACTNAGTGGTGCAATTACTACACTTACNTCATTGGACTTTCTTGGATTTGGACTNCCTCCTGGNTCNCCATCACTTGGTGAAATGTTAGCTCAAGGGAAAACAAAC
Source organism: Rickettsiales bacterium (assembly GCA_002712065.1). Taxonomy (GTDB): domain Bacteria; phylum Pseudomonadota; class Alphaproteobacteria; order UBA8558; family UBA8558; genus UBA8558. Next base: position 7,980 of record PARU01000020.1, read on the forward strand.
CTACAAGCNCCCTGGTTGGGAGTAACGGTNTTTGTCACGCTTGCTTTAATTTTAAGCTTNCTAATTTTTATCGGAGAAGCTGTCAGGGATGCATTCGATCCAAGGAGAATATTAAAATAATGAAAAAAGAAGCATTATTATCAGTCAGAGATCTATCAGTAGCTTTCCAAACAAGAATTGCTGGAGGGATCAAAAATGTTCTTGTAGTAAAAAATATATCCTTTGATATCTTTCAAGGAGAAACTGTTGCTCTTGTTGGAGAAAGTGGCTGTGGAAAAACTGTATCTGCTCAATCAATTCTAAAATTACTTCCCTATCCCGCAGCGCTACATCCTAGTGGAAATATTTTCTTCAGAGATCAAGACTTACTAAAAACTGAAGAAAATAAACTAAGAAATATTCGGGGAAATAAAATTAGTATGATTTTCCAAGAACCAATGACGTCTTTAAACCCACTGCATACGGTTGAAAGACAAATTTCCGAAATTCTATTTACCCATTCCTTACAAACAAAAGAAAAAATTAAAGAGAGGGTGCTTGAGTTGTTAAAAATGGTGCAACTCAAAGATACCGAAAGAAAATTAAACAGTTATCCTCATGAGTTGTCAGGTGGAGAGAGGCAAAGAATTATGATTGCCATGGCTATTGCGAATAATCCTGACTTACTAATCGCAGATGAGCCAACAACCGCCCTAGATGTAACAATCCAATCCGAGATTCTCCAGCTTTTAAGAAATCTAAGAAATAAATTAGGAATGTCAGTTCTGCTAATTACGCATGAGCTAAATATTGTGAAAAAATATGCTGATAAAGTATACGTAATGAAGGACGGAAAGATAATCGAATCCGGAAAAACAAAAAGGGTTTTTACGACTCCAAAAAATCAATACACAAAGGATCTCATTAAATCTGAACCAACACCAAAATCNACTACTCTTGGGAAAGGCAAAAAGAATCTATTAATTGACGTAAAAAATCTGAACGTTTGGTTTCCTATAAAGAAAGGTATCATTAAAAGAGTAAGTGGTCATATAAAAGCAGTATCCNATCTAGATTTTTCCATTGCATCTGGTTCAACACTTGGAGTCGTTGGTGAAAGTGGATGTGGCAAAACTTCTCTGGGTTTAGCGCTACTCAGACTCATACCCAGCACGGGAACAATTCGCTATTCCGGATCAAGAATTGATACTTGGAAAACAAAAGATATGAGATCCTTGCGAAAAGAAATGCAAATTGTTTTTCAAGATCCATTCGGTTCTCTAAGCCCAAGAATGTCGGTGAGGCAAATTATTGAGGAAGGATTAAACGTTCATAGTTTTGCTAATAAATCTAATCGTGAAAAAAATAAAATTATCAATCAGTCGCTCCACGCTGTTGAATTAGACCCAAAAATTTCTGATCGTTATCCTCATGAATTTTCCGGAGGACAAAGGCAAAGAATTGCCATTGCTAGAGCGCTCGCCTTAAAACCAAAGTTTCTACTTCTAGATGAGCCTACTAGTGCCCTAGACAGAACAATTCAGGTGCAAATAATAAATCTTTTGAAAAATTTACAAAAAGAAATGCATCTCACTTACTTATTCATTAGTCACGATTTAAAGGTGGTGCGATCACTGGCCGATCAAATTCTAGTGATGAGATCTGGAAAAATTCTAGAACACGGTGAGTCAAGCCAAATTTTTGATCGGCCTAAAAACCCCTACACGCAAAAGTTAATTAATTCAGCGCTGAATTTAGATAGCTAATCTAGCCCTTTTTAAACTTAGCCGCTTCTTCCGACCCGCCAGTAGCATTTCCTTCACTATATGAATGCGCGCCTGTTCCAGCTAATTTTCCACCTTGTACGATTAAGTATTCATCCCTAATGGGTTTTTTTGCAAACCAACATTCAAGTATTTCTCTAACACCAGCAGCATAACGAGCCTGAGCAGATAGAGACGTACCAGAAGTGTGAGGTGTCATGGCATGATTTGGCATTGTCCTCCAAGGATGGTCCTTTGGTGCCGGCTGCGGAAACCAAACATCCCCTGCATATCCAGCTAACTGTCCACTTTCAAGAGCCTTGGCAACTGCGTTTTTATCACAGATCTTTCCTCTTGCGGTATTTATCAAATAGGAGCCTCTTTTCATTTTACCCAACATTGCTTCATCAAACAAATGCTCGGTCTCAGGATGAAGAGGGCAATTAATTGTCACCACATCGCATACCTTAACCATCGATTCTACGCTATCATGAAACGTTAAATTCAACTCCTTTTCAACATCGTCAGGAAGCTTGTGTCTGTCAAAATAGTGGAGTTTCACATCAAAAGGTTTCAATTTTCTAAGAACTGAAAGTCCAATACGCCCAGACGCAACTGTTCCAATATTCATTCCTTCGACGTCATAAGATCTTGAAACACAATCAGCGATATTCCACCCTTTNTTGATAACCCAGTTGTAGGAAGGTATATAGTTCCTAACCAAAGCAAGAATCATCATCACCACGTGCTCTGAAACGGAAATACTATTACAATAAGTAACCTCGCAAACAGTCATATCGTTATCGATTGCAGCTTGCAAATCTACATGATCTGAACCAATGCCAGCAGTAATAGCCAACTTTAAATTAGGTGATTTTTTGATTCTCTCCGCAGTAAGATATGCTGGCCAAAAAGGCTGTGAAATAGCAATATCAGCATCGACAATTTCTTTTTCGAAGACAGAATCTGGACCATCTTTATCGGAGGTCACAATAAAAGTATGGCCTTGGTCCTCAAGGAATTTCTTTAGCCCGAGACCACCCGAAACACACCCCAATAAGTCCCCTGGAGTAAAGTCTATTGCCTCAGGAGTTGGCATGGTTTGCCCATCCGGATAAGATCCTAAGTTAGGAACATCATCTCTTGCATATTTTGGCGGATATCCATCAACAGGATCGTCATATAACGCACAAACTATTTTAGCCATTATTCTTCCTCCCTAAAAAAAATACTTATAGATTAATTGACTTCTANGCGCGTTATACTAAGCTAAACNNATCTAAAATTCAATATTTCACAGGGGGGAAAATTGTGATGAGAAAATTTAGCTTGAAGACGNTTGTCCGTTTCCTTCCGCTTTGCTTGATCTTTGCCTTAGCTGGCATAATGTATACAAGCGTTGCGGAAACGGGAGCAATGAACGTGACACAAACTATGTTGAGTCGTGCTGCAGGTGATTCGGGAAATTTCCTACATACTAACGGAAACTATGAACAAACCCGTTTTTACCCATCAAGCCAAATCAACAAGAATAATGTTAGCAAACTGAAAGTAGCCTGGATTTTTCAAACTGAAATAGTTGAATCCATGGAAACTACTCCCATCATCGTAAATGACGTGATGTATGTAACTACATCATTTAATCACGTGTANGCTTTGAATGCTGGAACAGGAAAAGAAATTTGGCATTACAAACATAAAATGGGACCTATCACAACTTACTGTTGTGGTCCGAATAATAGAGGNGTGGCNGTCTATGACAATATGGTATACATGGGCACCTTGGACGCACAGCTAGTTGCCTTAGATGCTAGGGATGGTAGTCTCGTTTGGAAAAGTCAAATCGCTGAACCTGAACTCGGCTACAGTGAAACTATGGCTCCAACTGCCGTCAATGGTAAAATCCTAATAGGAACTAATGGCGGAGAGTATGGAATACGTGGTTTCGTGAAAGCTTACGATGCTAAAAGTGGTAACTTGCTCTGGACATTCCACAGTATACCTACAAATTCTGTTGGNGTTTGGGCAACACACGACGCAACNGGTCGTAACATGCTTCGCGATATCGCTGCTGAGAAAGAAGCTCTTAAAAGGCTAGGAGATCCCTACAAGACATTAGGTGGGGGTGTTTGGCAAAATCCTGCTGTAGATCTTAAAACAAATAGGGTCTTTTTTGTTGTAGGAAACCCATCTCCTGATCTTGATGGATCTATAAGACCTGGCGATAATCTCTACACGAACTCATTGGTAGCGGTTGACTTAGATACGGGCAACTATGTATGCCATTTCCAATACATTGCGCATGATGTTTGGGATTTGGACGCAGTGAGCCCAGTGATACTAACCGATGTTAAGGATAAGTCTGGTAATACAATACCGGGTGCTCTTCACGCTGGTAAGACTGGTCATGTCTATGTACATAATAGAGATGATTGCAGCCTTATCCGCTACTCCGATGCAATGGTTCCACAGGAAAATATGTGGGTACTTCCAACTAAGGATGGTGCACGCATGTTGCCGGGAGCGAATGGTGGAGTTGAATGGTCACCTATGACTATTGATGCAAAGCTAGGGTTAACTTATGCGATTAACTTGCATCAACCTATGACATACCACGTTGAAAGCACACCTTATCCTGGTGGAAAACTATGGCTTGGAGGTGCTTTTAAGGTTATTCCTGGCGAACGACAATACGGAAACATAACAGCGGTGGACTACAATACCGGAAAGATCAAATGGCAAGTTGATACCGAACAGCCAATGATCGGCGGAATTATGGCTACTGCAGGAGGACTTGTGTTTACCGGCGAAGGTAATGGAACATTCTCTGCACTTGATTCAGCAAATGGAAGGAAACTATGGTCCTTTCAAGCTGGTGCAGGCGTGAATGCGCCGCCATCTTCTTATACCGTTAACGGTAAACAATATATTGTTGTTGGCGCAGGCGGTAATGTTCAGCTAAACTTTAAACGCGGTAATAATATTATTGCATTTACTCTGGCTGACTAAGTACTAAGCTAAATCAAAAAACGGCCGCATTCCTTTTTTTATAATGCGGTCGTTTTTTTTGAAAGAAACTAGAAGNGGGATATTTATGCAAAGATATTTTTGGATTCTTTTGGTAGNTATAATCTTCAATNTAGAAACAAACAAAGTATTAGCTGAGGATACAGAAGGCTTGTTAAAAGAGNAAATAACTCTATGCGAAAGCTGCCACGGTGCAAAAGGAAGTTCTCAAGATCCACAATTCCCGATTCTAGCAGGACAACATTTTTATTATCTCTATGTACAACTTAAAGATTATAAAGAAGGCAGCAGGAAAAATGAAATCATGAGCAATATTGTCGCTGATTTAAGCAAAGAAGATATGAAAGCTCTTGCACAGCATTTTTCTGAACAAAGCTGGCCATTGATCCAGGTCGAAAGTCAACCTGAGTTAGCCAAACAAGGAGAGGCAGCTTCCGAATCAGGGCAGTGCGTACAATGTCATTTNGGTGGTTATGAAGGNGAAAGTCGTATTCCAAGGTTAGCGGGNCAACACCCNGAATACCTTGAAAAAACCATGCTCGATTTCAAAGAAAAAATCAGAACTAATTCAGCGGCGAAGTCGTCGTTACTTAATGCATTTAAAGCTATCGACATCAAAGNTATGGCAATTTTCTTGGGAGGCCTTCAGGTGCACGAAAAAAGCCATGGATCTGAAATCGAATGACCCAATNCTCTAAAAATAATTNCNCAACCTTGCTTTTCTGCGGTGTTATTCTTTTAGCCTCACTTTTTCCATCAGTAATCTTTGCTAAGCCCGATCAAAAACCTTCTCTGATTATCGCTAATAGCGATCAAGCTCCCGATTACAGGCAACTAAATTTTCAGCTTTTCGACGCATGTAAGGGAGGTAATGTTAAATTAATAACCAAACTTTTAAAACAAGGTGCAAGTGTAAAAGCACGAAACCGCTTTGGAAATACTGCTCTTTTTTACGCAGCCAGAAGCGGAAATCTAGAAGCAATAAAAATCCTATTACAAAATGATTCTGATATTAATCAGCAAAATTTACGGGGAAGAACAGTGCTGGTAGACAGCTTATACCGAAAAAAATACACGGTAGCAAAATTTTTAATCCAGAATGGGGCGGATGTAACGATTAATCCGATGGTATCAAAATCTAGTAGCGAACAAAATTCCTCGGCAGTTGCGGTTGCAAGCTTTCATAAAAACGCAGAAATCGTAGAGATACTTCTTAAAAATGGTGCCGCTGCAGATATTGTCGACAATACTGAAAAGTCTGCCATCTTGTATGCGGCAGCTAATGGTTCCACAGAAATCGTTAGTTTGCTGATCGATTATGGCGTCGATGTAAATAGGCAATACAAAAATGATCTCACGCCACTCATGTGGGCAGCCGGGTATGGGCATCTTGATGTTGTAAAAATGCTCGTGAACCACGATGCCAAATTAAACGTCAAAGATAATCGGGGCTATAACGCTTTAACCATAGCTAAAAAGAACGATCATCAGGAAGTAGTGAAATTTCTAGAACAGAAAAAATAAATAAATGGAAGAAAGTTTTGGCGACCGTACTAAAGTTCATTCAAGAACATAAGACCTTAAGCTTAATCGCAGCATTTCTCTTTTTTTTGCCTGAAGTTCTACTAGGATCTTTTATTGTCTATGCATTTTTAGTGTCTGTTTCTGGAAATGATTGGTTAGGGTTACTGGAATAACATTGNGNTCACAACAAAGTGTACCGAGTTTAAATAAACAAGTTATAAATTTTTTTAAGAAANNAGANGGCTAATGCAAAAAAAACNACTAATGAAAATTNCGGGGTATATATTTGCCGTTGTCGGTGCCNTTCATGCGGCAAGGCTTTTCTTTCACTATAATATAATAATCGCCGACTGGCTCATGCCCGAATGGTTATCGCTAGTAGTGGGACTCCTCTTGCTCACATTATCGGTATTGATACTAAAGAATAAATAATTTTCAAGTAAATGGCGGAGGGAGAGGGATTCGAACCCTCGATACGGTTGCCCGCATACACGCTTTCCAAGCGAGCGCCTTCAGCCACTCGGCCACCCCTCCACGATCTTTAATATACTTTTCCTAATAACCTAATTCTGGTCAACCTTCAATGCCTGAATAAACACGGACTGGGGAATTTCAACCCGACCAAATTGGCGCATGCGTTTTTTTCCCTTTTTCTGCTTCTTCAGCAATTTCTGCCGCCTGGTAATATCCCCTCCGTAAAGCTTCTCCGTTACGTCCTTACGAAATGCATTCACAGTTTCACGAGCAATAATTTTTCCGCCGATTGCAGCTTGGATAGGAATCTTGAACTGATGACGAGGAATGAGATTTTTCAATCGCGCCGTCATGGCCTTGCCCCTGGAAATGGCGTTCGACCTATGGCAAATAAAAGCAAAAGCGTCGACTGGCTCCGAGTTAACAAGAATGGATACCCTCGCCAGATCTCCCTCGATATATCCTGTTAATTGATAATCAAAACTTGCGTATCCGCTGCTAACGGATTTTAGCCGATCATAAAAATCAAAAACAATTTCATTGAGCGGAAGTACATAAACCAACATTGTTCTTTTTCCTACATAAGTTAGACTCTCTTGCTTGCCTCTTCGATCAGTGCAAAGTTTTAGTACGCCTCCGAGATACTGTTCTGGGACTAAGATCGTTGCCTTGATCCAGGGCTCCTCCATTAATTTAACGCTTGAAGGATCTGGCATATCGGCAGGGTTATGGAGCTCGAGTATTTTGTTTTTGGTTGTATGTATTCTATAAATGACGCTCGGAGAAGTTGTGATAATTTCCAGACCAAACTCGCGCTTCAGTCTTTCTTGAATAATCTCTAGATGCAGTAAGCCTAAAAAGCCACAACGAAATCCTAGGCCGAGCGCTGTCGAATTTTCAGCTTCATATTGAAAACTTGAATCATTGAGGCGTAATTTTGCAAGACTTTCACGCAAATCTTCATAATCATCTGAATCAAGGGGAAAAAAACCGCAAAATACAACCGGCGTACTGGGCTTAAATCCAGCAAGAGGCTTCGATGCAACATCATCATTATTTGTTAAGGTGTCTCCAATTTTACAATCCGCAACGTGTTTAATATTCGCGGTAATATAGCCAATCTCACCTGGTCCCAATGCATCAACCGCCTGATTTTTAGGAGTGAAGATCCCTACACGATCAATTTCATAAATGGCATTCGTAGCAAGCATTTTAATTTTAACACCCTTTTTTATTGAGCCATCATGCATACGGAGCAAAATAACAACTCCCATATATTGATCGTACCAACTATCAATTAAAAGAGCCCTGAGAGGGGATTCTTTCTTTCCTAACGGATGAGGAAACTTCTTAACCATCGTCTCCAATACTTGTTTCACGCCATTTCCTGTTTTCGCAGAAATATTGTGTAAATTTGAACAATCTAAACCTATAACCTCTTCAATTTGTTTCTTCACTTGTTCCGGTTCGGCAGCTGTGAGATCAACTTTGTTTAAAACAGGGATAATTTCATGATGATTTTCAATTGCCTGATATACATTTGCTAGGGTTTGCGCCTCTACTCCTTGGGTAGAATCGACAACAAGCAAAGATCCCTCACACGCCGCAAGAGATCTACTAACTTCATAAGAAAAGTCTACATGACCAGGGGTATCGATAAGATTGAGTATATAATTCTTGCCATCCTCAGCCTTATAGTTCAAACGGACGGTCTGGGCTTTAATAGTAATCCCTCTTTCCCTTTCAATATCCATGGTATCAAGAATTTGATCGTGCATTTCGCGAGCCGCGAGACCACCACAAATTTGTATTAGCCGATCCGCTAAGGTTGATTTTCCATGATCAATGTGTGCAATTATAGAAAAATTTCTTATCAGATCGAGTTGAGTCATTTACTATAATAAAAACTGATGTCAGTCTCGAAGCACTGCACCAATTTCCTTTTTGATCTTTAGGACAATCTTTTCGGATAATTGGTTGATTTCTTCCTCGGTAAGCGTTTTGTCGGTCGGTTGTAAACAAACCGATATTGCATATGATTTTTTTCCCTGAGGAATCTCTCCACCTTGATAAATATCAAAAACTTTAACATTATCAATGAGTTGCGTATCTACGTTTTTAACAAGATTCATAATTTCTTTTGATGTTACTTTTTGATCGACAATAAACGCAAAATCTCTATCAACACTTTGTAATGGAGATAGGGTTAAATTAGAATCTTGCTTTTTCTTTTCTGCAACAAGGTCAGTTAATGAATCTATATACAACTCAAATCCGATCACTGTATCTTTAAGATCGAACTCAGATAAAACCTCAGGATGCAATGCTCCGAAACTTGCTAAGAGTGATTTATCCTTTTTATGAAAGGATGCAGACTGACCAGGATGATACCATTTAGGGATTGTATTTGAGATTTCGATATTTTCTTCCGAAAGTTTAAAAAGTTGCATACACGAAAGTATGTCAGCTTTGATATCGTAAAAATCAAATTTTTGTGATGTTCTTCGCCAGTGACGATCACTGCCTCCAATCCGAATACCCGCTGCACATAATTTTTGTCCATCTTCTTCAAGGCTCGAATAACTCGGACCAATCTCAAATAAAGAAAAATTCTTGTTACCACGATCAAGATTTTCTTTCGCAGCGGTTAAAAGGTTCGGCAGAATGCTTGGTCGCATCATATCTAAATCGGAGCTAATTGGATTCAATAATTTCAAATTCTGATTTTCCCCGCCGAATAAAGCTGCAGATTTTCCTTTCATGAAAGACCATGTAATAACCTCATAAAATCCTCGTGTCGCAAAGTTCTTTCTAACCACATGCTCAATTTTTTTTCGGCTCGACAGCCCTGATAAGGGAGAAGGTATAATTTTTCCGAACGGTTCATCAGGAATATTATCGTAACCATAAATTCGCAAAACCTCTTCTACCAAATCTGCTGATACAGAAATATCATTTCGCCAAGACGGAACCTCAACGGAAAAAGAATTATTTTTTTCTTTTAAATTAAAGCCCAGAGACTCGAGAATAGTTCTTACTTTTTGTGCAGTAATGTCTAGACCGGTTAATCTTGGAATTTCTTTTAAATTAAAATTAATTGTCTTTTTTACAAAATCGTTTTTTCCCGCGAGTACTATTTCGCTAGCTTCACCCCCACAAATGTCAATGATCATTTGAGTTGCCGATTCTATACCCGATAAAACAGATTCTGGATCAACGCCACGCTCGAATCGAAAACGAGAATCCGAATCAATCATTAATTGTCTTCCGGTGGCACTAATGCTTTTGGGATCAAAATATGCACACTCAAGAAAAGCATCTGTCGTTTGATTGCTGCAGCTACCCTCCTCTCCACCAATAACCCCTCCTAAGCTTAAAATCTTTTTCTCATCTCGAATAACCACCATGTCCTTTTTCAAAGAATATGTTTTACCGTCCAAAGCTCTTAACTTTTCACCGTCTCTGCTGAAATTGACTTTTAAGTTCCCATTAATTTTCTTCGAATCAAATACATGCAAAGGGCGGTTTAAATTAAGTGTAAAATAGTTGGTAATATCAACCAATGCAGAAACCGGCCTCAATCCGACCGAGGATAATCTATCGGACAACCATTTTGGACTATCAACATTTTTTAGATTCCGAATATAACGTCCTGCAAAAATTGGGCACGATGCTGATTCTTTCTTTGAAAAATCTAAATGGATATCAATTGGACTTTTGAATTTTCCATCAACTTTCTTTTCAGATAGAGGTTTCAGTTTACCTAAACCAGTAGCTGATAAATCTCTCGCAATTCCTCTCACACCCAAACAATCTGCCCTATTGGGAGTGATATCGACGGTAATTAAAAAATCATTTAATCCTAAAAATTTTGAACAGTGTTCGCCAGTCACAGCGCTGTCTGGAAGCTCAAGAATGCCTTCATGATCATCCCCCAAAGCAAGATCGCGCGCAGAACATAACATTCCATAACTCTCCACTCCACGTATCTTAACCTTACTTATCTTGTCACCGGTAGAAGGGATCGTGGTGTCCAAATCTGCAAAAACGCCTTTCATTCCTTTCCTAACATTTGGCGCACCGCAAACCACCTCAACTAATTTTTTTCCTGTGTTAACTTCGCAAATTTGAAGTTTGTCTGCATCTGGGTGTTTTTGAACATCAGTAATCTCAGCTACGATAAAAGACTTTAAAGCCTCCTGCTGATCGGTGGATTCTTCTACTTCCAAACCTAAATTGGTTAGTGTATTTAAAATTTTTTCGTTTGTAGCATTGGTTTCTAGATGATCTTTTAGCCACGAGACAGTAAATTTCATATGACTAACCCATTCATAAGATCAGGGCTCTGTAAGGGTAAAAAACCGTAGTGCTTTAACCAACGAATATCAGAGTCGAAGAAAGTTCGCAGATCATATATGCCATATTTTAGCATCGTCATTCTCTCAACTCCCAAGCCAAAAGCAAATCCTTGGTATTTATTAATATCAATTCCGCATGTGGATAAAACGTTTGGATGAACCATTCCACAACCTAAAATTTCCATCCAATCAGAACCACTGCCAATTTTTAGTTTTCCTTTACTTCGATCGCAACCGATATCAACTTCAGCAGAAGGTTCTGTAAAGGGAAAATAAGAAGGTCTGAATCTCAATGGTAATTTTTTAATATTGAAAAATGATTCACAAAATTTGGTCATACAGCTTTTTAAATGTCCCATATGTGTAGAGCGATCAATAACCAAGCCCTCAATCTGATGAAACATGGGGGTATGGGTAATATCCGAATCACATCGATACGTTCTACCTGGGGCTATAATTCTGATCGGAAGTTTATTGGCTTTCATAACCCTAACCTGAACTGGAGAGGTGTGTGTGCGAAGCAAAGGTCTCTTCTGCTGATCTCCTTTAAAATAGAAAGTATCGTGCATTTGCCTAGCTGGATGCTCTTCAGGAATATTGAGTGCCGAGAAATTGTGGAAATCATCCTCAATATCCGGACCCTCAACAACTGAAAAATCCATCTGGGAAAAAATTGAGGTAATTTCATCAATTGTCTGGGATGTTGGGTGTATTTTTCCTTCTAATACTTTCTCTGGCTCTGGATCTAACGTAACATCGATATTCTTATCCGAAAGCTGATTAGTAATTTTTTGATTCTCGAAGTCGTTATTCTTTTTATTAATTAATTCAACAACCTCTGCCTTAAATTGATTTAACTCCTTACCTTGATTCCTTCTATCTTCTGCACTCAACTCAGCAATACCTTTTATAAGCTTAGTAATGACACCCTTCTTTCCTAAGGCCTCAATCCTAAACTCTTCCAGTTTTTCTAAAGAATTAACTTTACTGAATTTTTGGAGAATCTCTGTTCTTAATAAATCGATATTTTTCATATCTTCTAAATGGAAAAAATATAAAAAAAGGTCGCTCAGCTCGACCTTCATCACAGCATAATAACAAACTATATTAAAGTGTTTTGATCAAATTACGCCTTTTTACCAAAAACTTCTTTTGCTTTTTTAGCAATAAATTCAAATGTCTTTGGTTCCTTAACAGCTAAATCAGATAGATTTTTTCTATCTATCTTTATATTTGCCTTGGACATAGCGCTTATTAATGTTGAGTAGGTTAAGCCGTGTTGACGTGATGCCGCATTAATTCTTTGAATCCATAAAGCGCGAAAATCAGACTTACGTTTTTTTCTATCTCGGTAAGAATATTGTAATCCCTTTTCAAGACGTTCCAATGCCACTCGAAAAACATTCTTGGAGCGACCCCGATAACCCTTTGTCTTTTTGAGTACTTTCTTATGTCTAGCGTGAGCTACAACTCCCCTTTTCACTCTTGCCATTCTAGTCTCCTTTTAAAATCAAGCGTATGGAATAAATTTATTAACAATACTCATATCGGATTTTGACATAAGACTGCTTTTTCTAGCCTTCAATTTCATCTTCTTAGATCGTTTCGTCATACCATGCCTCATAGAAGATTTCTTAATTACAATTTTACCTGTAGCTGTTTTACGAAAACGTTTTTTTGCACCACTTTTTGTTTTTAATTTCGGCATAACTATAAATAATAATAAAGTTACTGTTTAATTCCCAAAGTAAGCGAATGTACCGCGTTACAAAGGTTTATAACTATTGAAAAACCCAAAAGCAAGAAAACTATAATTTGATTGCAAAAGTTTAAGTATCTTATTGGGGAGCGACAACCATAATCATTTGATGTTCTTCCATTGCGGCCGCTTGTTCAACTTTACCAACTTCCTTCAAATCGCCCTCTATAACTTTTAACAAATTTGAACCAAGCTCTTTATGAGCGAATTCTCGACCTCTAAAACGCATTGTTACTTTTACCTTATTCCCTAACTTAAGAAACTTAATCATATTTCGNACTTTTACATCGTAATCATGCTTATCAATATTCGGTCTAATTTTTATTTCTTTGACTTCTATAGTTTTTTGTTTTTTCTTTGCCTCATTAATTCGCTTTTGCTCTTGATATTTATATTTCCCATAGTCAAGAATCTTGCATACAGGAGGATCCGCATTGGGAGAAACTTCGACCAAATCAAGNCCAGCTTCCTTAGACATTTGTAGAGCCTTTTCTGTTTCGACAACACCCACCATCTTACCGTTCTCATCCACCAGGCGAACCGAGGGAACGGCAATTAGTTCATTTATCTTTGGATTTGCGCTTGAACGCGCAGAATTTGGACCTCCCGTCGCTATAAAATACCCCCATTCAATAAAAATTTACTCATCTAAGATGGTCATATTTAAAAAAATTGTCAAACCCTAATCTAGTTTTTTTTTAAAAAAGAAGGCGCCGTTACCGTTTTCACAAGATTATTAATGGCCAAATCNGCTTTTATTGTCTCCTGTTTATCAGATCCCAATCTTCGAATCGTCACAGTCTTATCATTTACTTCTTTTTTACCTACAACAAACATAATCGGAATNTTTTTTAAACTATGATCTCGTACTTTATATCCAATTTTTTCATTCCTGGAGTCAATCTCAGCAAGTAGCCCAGCGGAAGAAGCTTGATCAAAAATCGAACCAGCATATTCATCCGCTTCATTAGTAATAGTNGCAACAACAAGCTGAGTAGGAGCAAGCCAAAGCGGAAGTTTACCAGCATAGTGTTCAAGCAAAATGCCAATAAAACGCTCCAATGACCCAAACAATGCTCTGTGTAACAAAACAGGTCTATGCTTTTCACCATCCTCGCCTATAAAGCTAGCATCAAGTCTTTCGGGTAAAAACATATCTGCTTGAAGCGTTCCACACTGCCATTTTCTTCCAATTGCATCCTGTAAAACAAATTCAAGCTTTGGTCCATAAAAAGCCCCTTCCCCAGAATTAATATTATATTTTAGATCCAAGNNATCAATAGCTTCTGTTAAAGCTTTTTCAAGAAGATCCCATTTTTCATCAGATCCTATTCGCTTTTCTGGTCTATCGGCAAAATTAATATCTATGTCCTTAAAACCAAGATCATGGTACACCTCAATGACCATTTTTATAACCTCCTTACATTCCTCTTTCATTTGATCTTGTGAGCAAAAAATATGAGCATCATCTTGGGTAAANTCCCTAACCCTCATTAAACCTTGTAGGGCTCCGGATGGCTCATAACGATTAACCTTGCCAAACTCAGAAATTCTAAGTGGTAGTTCACGATAACTTCTTAATCCCTGCTTGAAGACTTGTATACCACCTGGACAATTCATTGGTTTCAAAGCAAAAACCCTGTTATCTTCCGTCTCGGTGATATACATGTTTTCTCGAAATGTCTCCCAATGACCAGACTTTTCCCACAATTTTCTATCCATAACCGTAGGCGTTGAAATTTCTGCATACTGAGACTTGGTTTGTTTACCCCTTATATACTCAACCAACGTTTGGAAAAGATGCCAGCCTTTGGGATGCCAAAACACCGCGCCCGGGGCTTCTTCCTGAAAATGAAATAAGTCCATATCCTTAGCCAATTTACGATGATCTCTTTTTTCAGCTTCTTCTAATCGCTTTAAGTAATTCTCAAGATCTTTTTTCGCGAACCAAGCTGTTCCATATATTCTCTGCAACATTTCATTTTTTGAATCACCTTTCCAATATGCTCCAGAAATCTTCATCAATTTAAAAAACCCTCTTGTTTTTGCCGTAGATGGAAAGTGAGGTCCTCTACAAAGATCAATAAAATCACCTTGACGATAGAGGCTTATTTCCTCTCCCTCAGGAATGTTAGAAATAATCTCCGCTTTGTATTTTTCTCCTTGTTTTTTAAAAAAATTAATTGCCTTATCACGATCCCATATCTCTCTAGTAATTTTTTCATCTCTTT
This sequence comes from Rickettsiales bacterium, assembly GCA_002712065.1. Lineage (GTDB taxonomy): Bacteria > Pseudomonadota > Alphaproteobacteria > UBA8558 > UBA8558 > UBA8558. Next base: position 23,095 of record PARU01000020.1, read on the forward strand.
TGATGATCTCACGCATGCGTTTCTCAATATTTACTAAATCATCTGGAGTAAAAGGTTCTTTCCTTGAAAAATCATAATAAAATCCATCGTCAATTGCAGGACCAATCGTGACTTGAGTTTTCGGATATAGCTCCTTAACAGCTTCTGCCATAATATGGGCCATATCGTGTCTAAGGAGTTCTAAAGATTCTTCATTCTTTTCTGTTAAAATTTTGATCTCAGCACTTTGATTCAACTTAAAGCCTAAATCTCTAAGTTCACCATCAACTTTTGCCACAAGAGCATCCTTAGCTAGTTTTGCGCCAATAGCCGCAGCTACTTCGCCACAACTTAACGAGCTTTTAAACTTCTTTATAGTTCCATCTGGTAATTTAATTTCTATCATTGACTCATTATATTTAATTCATTTTTAAAAGATTTACAGCAGAAATAACTCTTTTTAATGATAATTGATCTAAATCGTTACTTTGTAAAATTCTGACATTCTTGCCTCTGGGTGCGCATAGGCGAGGATCAGATTCTTTAGAAAATAGAACGACCGAATGGCGCCCTAAAACTGCCGAGATATGCATCGGACCCGTATCATTTCCTATAACAAACTTAGCTTTCTTCAATAAGACAACTACCTGCTGTAGGCTTGTTTGGCCACAAAGATTCAGTCCACCTGGACATGTTTTCTCCAAACCTTTTAAAGAAAACCTATCTTCTTTATCGCCTAAAAAAATTGGACGCAATTTCTTGTAACGAAAAAAATAATTAGCAAGTTCGATATATTTTTTTCCAGGCCATCTTTTCCTCGGTCGATGTCTAGATCCTCCGTGAAAGATAATAAAATATTTACCTTGAATTTTAAATTTTGATTTATTTTTTCTAGTCCGACCCAAATTAGGACTAGGAACTTTATCAATACCCAACAAGGATAATTGTTCAGCCTGTCTATCTAACGTATGCATAAGATCCCTTTTTGGATTTTTATGTCGATGAGAACAACCTCTTGCAATTCCGGACCATTCCGGCTTTTCAGATGGCCAAATAAAGTGAAAATAAAAATTTGAACGATCTGAAGTTTGCAAATCAAAGACTCGCTCAAATTTAAAAGAAACGATTCTTTTGCGAAGTTTTAATATATTATTCACTTGCCAAAAGTTCGGACGATTATCTAACCAAATTTGATCAAAAAACCCAGACTGTATACCTAGAGATCTAAAGGCCTTTGTCGTCAAAAGAACTATATGTGATTCTTTATAAAATTTCCTAATCGCTTCAAATGGACCCATAGCCTGAATAAAATCACCAAGAGCGCCAAGCTTAATGACGAGTATCCTTGAACAAGAAGTAGGTTTAGAAATTTTTCTCCTCACCATACAACTTCTTCTGAAAGCATTTTATTATAAACCCATAGAGTTTTCTCACACATCTTTTCCTTAGAAAAGTTTTCTTGCACAAAACTCACTCCTCGATTCGACATCATCTTTCTCTTGTCGGTCGACATATTAATCATAGATTGTATGGCACTAGCCAGCGCCTTTTCATCACCTGGGGGAGTTAATATTCCTGTTTTACCATGAAGTACATTATCCACAGCAGCGCCGTGATTAGTTGCAATTACTGGAGTGCCCATTGCCTGCGCTTCAACTATAACTCTACCAAAAGCTTCGGGATCAGTTGATGCTGATACTACAAAATCAACTAATGAATAAGCAGCGGGCATGTCATCGCAATGTTGAAAAAATTTTACCCTTTCGGTTAAATCATAATTCTTCACCAAAGATAGTAACTGATTGAGATAGCTTGTTCGCCCTTGATCAGATCCAACAATAATTGCCTGTACGCTATGATTCATCAACCTTAATGCTTTTAAAAAAGTAATATGCCCCTTCCATCTAGTCAATCTTCCAGGAAATAAAATAGTTGGTCTATCAAATCCTAGTAACCATTTTTGAGTTAAGTCAGATAATCTGTCGTGAGATATTTTCTTTCGATCAAATTTATTCAAATCTATCCCTCGGTTTATAGTTACAATTTTTTGATTCGATAAATCGTAGTTTTTTCGAATATGATTAGAAATAAATTTTGAAATCCCAATAATATACTGACCCTTAGTCATTACCGAATTATACTTTTTTTTTAGAAAATTATTAGAACCAGAATAAGTTCCGTGAAAAGTTGTGAGAAAATGAATTTTACATTTTCTTGCAGCGAAAAATGCACTCCACGCAGGAAATCTACTTCTAGCATGTAAAATTTTTATATCGTTCTTCTTGATTAAGTGTATTAACCTCCATGTATTAAAATACAAAGTAAGAGGATTTTTTCGCGTAAAAGGCATTTCAATATGAATCATCTTCTTTCGCTGTAATTCTGGCAACAAATCTCCGCCAGCAGAAGAGATCATGCTGTTAAAGCCCGACTGATGTAGAGCTTCTCCAACATCCAAAGCCCCTCTTTCAGCACCACCTCCTTGCTTTTCCAAAGAAGGTATAACTTGTAAAATTGAGACAGGTTTCCTATTAATATTATTATTAGTCATGAAAAATTTTACTTATATAATTTTAACAAAAAATTGAGCAAATTAGTTCCAAAATTTTTTAATGAGAGCCCAGAAACAAGAATTGCTTACCAAAAACTGTCTGGCTCTTCTCCAGGTATTATTTTTCTAGGTGGTTTCATGTCTGACATGTTCGGCACAAAGGCTACGGAAATATACAAATTCTGTAAAAAAACAAAAAAATCATTTCTAAGATTCGACTATCTTGGTCACGGACAATCTTCTGGAAGTTTTCAGGATGGGACCATAGGTAAATGGAGAAATAATGCTATCTCGGTATTGGATCATTTAACAACGGGGCCACAAATACTTATCGGCTCTAGTATGGGAGCATGGATTATGATGCTCACAGCAATTGCAAAACCAAAAAGAATTCGTGCTCTGNTAGGTTTAGCATCAGCACCGGATTTTACGACACAATTGCTATTAAAAACTCTGAGCAAAGTTCAGCTAGCAAAATTAAAGCGTGAGGGACAAATAAAGATAGCATCTGAATACANCGATGAACCATATTTAATCACAAGAAATCTATTTGATGAAAGTAAGAGACATTGTATCTTAGGAAAAAAGGTAAAAATTCACTGCCCGATACGATTATTACACGGGCTAAAGGATAAAGACGTACCTCCACTATTCTCTCTACGTCTTGCAAATAATATTGTTTCGAAAGATATAACAGTAACCTTTATAAAGAATGGGGATCACAGACTGTCTGATAAAAATAGCCTGAAACAAATTCTTAATACTCTTAGGGATCTATTTTAGGNGCTTAATTTATAGATCTGTGGATTGCATTTAATCCGATCTTATAATTTTTATAAGTCAGGTCAATCNTGAGCTCTTTTTTAATCTTTTTATTTCGAACTCTCTTATTATCCTTATAAAAACTCTTTCCTAAACTGCTTAACACTGCATCTTTAAATTTTATCGGACTTGGTAATTCTTTCTTTAACAACCGATAACCATAAACCACTACATCCTGAGGGGGTGACGGAAGATCATCGCATACATTATAGATACTGCCGGGATTAGGTTTTTTTATTGAGGCTAATAAAACTTTGGCAATATCTAAAACATGGATTCTTGAAAAAAATTGACCTTTTTTTATTATGATTCTGGCTTTATTCCTCTTTATAGACTCTAATGCATTTCTTCCTGGTCCATAAATACCAGCTAATCTAAAAATATGAACCGGAATCTCATAATCATTATAAACTTTCATCCATTTTTTTTCAGCATTTAATCGCCTACGAGCTCGCATTTCTAGTGGCCTAAGAGGAAAAGATTCATCAACCCATTTTCCATTCCAATTTCCATAAACTGATGTAGAGGAAAGATAACCAACCCACTGTAAAGTTTTTGAATGCGCTAAGTCCAAAAAATGTTTCTGTAAAGTAGGATCGCCTAATTTATCGGGAGGTATAGAAATTAAGATATGGGTTAAATTTTTGAAATACTTATTTGGCACTAAAGTACTTCTAGAAAATTTCAGCAGCGTGCCTCCTGGCATTCGCTTTCTTTCTTTCTGAGAAAAATATGTACCAAAGATTTTCCACTTTTGTCGATCTAGTCTTCTAAAAAGAGCCTGAGCTGTGTAACCAAATCCAAAAAATAAAATTTTCTTTTTTTTAATCATGTACCTCTTCTTTAAACTTAAAAATAATTCTAAAAATCAAGGTTGGAATAATGTCCTACAGGAGGAAAATTAGCGATTTTCTCTTCTAGTATTGGTTTAAAACTTTTTCTTGATTTAATCCGAACATACCAGGTTTTAGCCTCCTGATAATCTTCCCATGCTATATCACCTATATAATCAATCGTAGAAATAAACGAAGCTGCAGTAATATCCGCAAGTGAAAAATCATCTCCAGCTAACCATTTTCTTTTTTCAATTAAAAAACAGATGTACTGCATATGGTTTCGTAAATTTTTTACTCCCTCTTGGATTACCTTAGAATCTGGCGCGCCTAAGCTAGAAAAATTTTTAAAAATTTTTTCGTAAATAAGTTTTGACATTACTTCTTTGGCAAATTTATCATCGAACCACCCAACAATTCTCCTAATTTCTGCTTTCGAATAAATATCTTTGCCGATAAGATTTGGTTCAGGATTTTTTTCTTCAATAAACTCGCATATCGCATTACTCTCAGAAATAGCAATTCCATCATCATCAATAAATACAGGGACTTTTCCTGCCGGATTAAGTTTTATGAATTTTTCTCTCTTTTCCCAAACCGCTTCATTTCTTATTTCAAAATCAATATTTTTTTCACGAAGAAAAAAACTAACTTTTCTACTAAAGGGAGATAGGGGCATTTGGTAAAGTGTGCGCATTATCAAGAATAATAGCTCAGGAAAGGTAAAAATTTAATTGGCAAGATTAAATTAATTTAAATCAATTTTTTTGATACAATAAAGACTATAAATTTGGAAAACAACATACAAATTTTAAATATCCTAATCCTTGCAATCATTCAAGGTGCCACGGAATTTTTTCCGGTTAGCTCATCTGCCCATTTAATCCTATTCTCAAAAATTAGTGGTCAAACAGATCAGGGGTTAGTAATTGATACTTTCCTTCATTTAGGCAGTTTTTTTGCTGTCTTGGCTTATTTTTATAATGATATACGATTAATGCTTCCACAGTTTCGTCACACTGATTCTGCAAAAAACTCTCTACTGATTAAAATCATACTTGCAACCATACCAATATTAATTGTTGGATTTTTTGTCTATGACTTTGTTGAAGAGTATTTTAGAGACCCTAAAATNATTGCNTGGACAACAATAATTTTTGCTATTCCATTATTTTACTTTGACAAAAAAANGGGCACAAAAAATCTATTAAATAATATGCNATTATCACAATCGCTAATCATCGGACTAACGCAAACCCTAGCATTGATTCCTGGCGTTAGTAGATCCGGCATCACAATGACTGCTNCAAGATCATTAGGGTATAGCAGATCAGATAGTGCACGATTCTCTATACTTCTCTCTCTCCCTACAATCCTTGGCGCCTCGACACTCAGTCTCAATAAAGTAATTGGTTCTGGTAATTTCCAGCTCGGCCTTGAGGCTCTTATCTCTTGTATTCTGTCATTTATTACCAGCTATCTAGCAATAGCCTTCCTGATGAAATGGCTCAAAAAAGCAACATTTACACCTTTTGTGATTTATAGAATTTTATTTGGTATAATTCTCTTGTTATGGCTTTAGAAATATCAGGAGTTTTAACTATCGTTTTAGATAGGTTGGCAAAATAATCTCTGCAGACTTTGGTTTTATCGCAAGATCCGAAAAACTTAAAACATTTTTACCAACAACGTTATCCTTTTCTAACAATCGAACCTGATCAAGAGTAAGNGCTGGATTAGGTAATAGACCAAGAAAGAAACCCAGAATCTTAGACAATGATATTGGAATCGGAACTAAATAACGGTTGAAACTAAGTTCAGTTAAAATCAGNTGTAATATNTCTCTAAATGTATACACGGTTGGCCCGCCTAAATGAATAATCTTACCTTCATATTTATTTGTATTTNTCCAAATCTTATTAACTGCCCTAGCTACATCACCNACATAAACTGGTTGAAAGCGAATCCCTCTGAGTTTCAATAAATTAATTTTGTTTTTAAAAAAACACTCCNTAAGAAAAATTTTAAAATTACATCCTAAGATCGGGAATATAGGNAAAAGTTTAAGCATAGTGGCAAACTTATTAAAAAATTGATCCTCAGGACCAAATATTACGCTTGGTCTAATAATGGTAGTTCTTGAAAAAATANCGAGAGCAGCCTGCTCACCTAACCATTTTGTTCTTGCATACTTTGATTTAGAATTATGNTCGGCTCCAATTGCTGAAAAATGAATCAAGCTTTTTACTGATAATTGATCACAGACTTTTGAGATTTTCTTTGCCAGCACACAATGAACCTCATGAAAACCGCTTTTAAAACTNTAAAAATTTTCAGACAAAATTCCAGTAAGATTAATTACATAATCCACGCCATCGGATGCTTGAAAAATTGAGTCTTCTTTNGAATAATCCACCTCTAGAGGAAGAATCTGCCCAACATCTCCAGAAACCCTCAAAAACTCTGTTGCCGCAACATTTCTTGTCGCAACCNTTACCCTAAANCCCTCCTGGGACAAAAGCCTNGTTATATATCTCCCAAGAAATCCAGATCCTCCAAATATAATGACCTGTTTATTATGCATGCACTCAAAGACCTTAAAATTCTAGAAGTTGCTAAAATAATTACTTTTATTTATTTTTTGTCAAATTTGAACTAAACTTNACACCTAAATAAANACTACTATGTAACATAATTCTTAGAAGATTTGCTTATTGAATAATGAAAAAAACAGTTCCAGAAAAAAACAAGCCTCAAGCCCTGAAATCTCTAGAACTATATAGTGACGACATACCAAAAAATATCAATTTTGGTAAGAGCGTTTCTGTTGATACTGAAACTATGGGGCTCAGCACTACCAGGGATCGACTTTGCCTTGTTCAGTTGTGTACAGCTCAAGGAGATTGTTTTTTTGTAAAATTTGATAAAAAAAAATATAATGCACCAAATTTAAAAAAACTACTCGAGAATCCAAAGATAACAAAAATTTTTCACTTTGCCCGTTTTGACGTTGCAGCCTTATTTCACTACATCGGTGCAGAGTGCAATCCGATATACTGCACCAAAATTGCTTCTAAGCTTACACGTACGTTTACTAATAAACACGGCCTAAAGGATCTTTGCAGATCGCTGATAAAAGTTAATATTTCCAAAGAACAGCAAACCTCAGATTGGGGAGCAAAAGAACTTACGCAAGATCAACTGTATTATGCAGCATCAGATGTACTGTATTTAGAGGAACTGAAAAAAAAGCTAGATGCCTTGTTAAAACGTGAAAATAGATTAGAAATAGCAAAGGCTTGTTTTAAATTTCTTCCAACCAGAGCAAAGCTAGATTTATACGGCTGGATCGAGCAAGATATTTTTGAACACTCATCATAATCTAGCCATTAAAGTCTTCACCTTGAAAAAAAATAAGAAAAATAATTTAAGAAAAGTAAATTACCTAGGCTCCGCAAAAAGGGCTCTGGAAATAGAGTCCCAAGCCCTGCAAAAGCTCAAAAAGAGTATAGGCAAAGAATTCCTATCGGTAATAAATGTTTTATCGAAAATTAAAGGAAGAATTATCATTTCTGGTGTTGGTAAAAGTGGCCATGTTGGAAAAAAAATTGCAGCAACTCTTTCTTCTACAGGCACTCCTTCTATGTTCATTCACCCAACAGAGGCTAGCCATGGGGATTTAGGCATGATTACTAAATCTGATGCGATAATACTTTTATCTAATTCTGGAGAGAGTCCNGAACTAGACGATATGATTACTTATGCAAAAAGATATAATTTGCCTTTAGTTGGAATAACGTCAAAGAGGAAGAGCACGCTAGTTAATAGTACTGAAAAAATTTTACTACTTCCAGAATTTAGAGAAGCGTGTCCTCTAAAACTAGCGCCCACAACATCAACCACAATGATGATGGCCCTTGGCGATGCTTTGGCAATATCATTATTAGAAAAAAGAAGTTTTTCTTCTGAAAATTTTAAGAAATTTCATCCCGGAGGCCAGCTTGGCAGCAAAATGCAGACGGTGAAAGATTTGATGCACAAGGGAAGGGAAATGCCTTTGATAGAATCAAACAAGAAAATGGGAAGCATGCTAATACTGATGACTGAAAAAAGGCTGGGCTGCGTGGGTATTNTTAATCAAAAAAAATCNCTAATTGGGGTAGTTACCGATGGNGACTTGAGAAGAAATATGAATAAAAANCTATTAGAGAAAAAAATCNCCGATATTATGANCAAAAAACCAAAAGTTATTTCCCAAGAAAAGTTAGCAGTTGAAGCNTTAAATTTAATGAATAAACATAAAATAACGCAACTCTTTGTAACCAATAGAAGTATACCAATGGGGGTAATTCATATTCATGATTTGTACAGGGTGGGTATAAAATAACCTGGATGGTAATATAAGATGGATTCTAATCCTCAAGAGCAAATAGAAAAAGAATATCCAAGGAGACATCATGAAAAGCTGAAAAAAAAATTTACAGCTTTAAAACTAGTTTTTTTACTATCTTCGATTCTTATCATTCTGTCTATTACCCTATGGCCCATCATCAAGGATAGTCCAGAGAAAATATTTTTTGCCACTCAATCTATTAAAACTNATAAGAGTTCTGGCGCATCACTAACTATGGAAAACGCGAGAATTTCCGGAATTAATAAAAAAAATAATAAATACTCAATCACAGCAAAAAACATAAAACAATCACCCAATCAACTGGAAATGTTTAACCTAGAAGGACCTCACGCTGAAATGATGCTTAGTGACGGTTCTAAAGTATCGATTGACTCCGAAATTGGAGAATATAATGAAAAAATTCAAAAATTGTTTTTAATGAAAAACGTAACATTTGTTCATGAAAGCGGTCATAAAATGTTAACTGANAGCATAGAAATAAACATAGACCAAAATACNGCAAAGACAGAATCATTNGTCTCTGGAGAAGGCCCTCTAGGAAAAATTAAGTCAGATGGCNTTGTTATCAGTCAAGGAGGGAAAAAAATAACTTTCAAAGGAAATTCTAGACTAATTATAAATAAAAAATAGGATTACAAGTTTAATGAGAATTACCATCTTTTTAATAGTCTTTTTCTTTTGTCTTGCTTTAAACCCATTAAAAATCGGGGCTGAAGAATTATTGGAGAGTAATGAGCCGATTACTATAGATTCCGATCAAATGGAATGGAACAGAGAGGAAAAAACTTATACAGCGAGCGGAAATGCAATAGCAAGACAAGGAAAAGTTAAAATCGAAGGTGATCAGATTACCGCGTTTTATAGTGAAACTGAAAAGAACAACAAGATTAATACAATAAATATCATTGGAAACGTTAAGGTCATAAATGAAGGTTACACAGCTTTCGGTGATCGCGGAACATACAAAGTAAAAGAAGGTTTTTTAACCCTGAAGGGTAAGAATTTAAAGATAGAATCTGGAGAAGATAAACTGACGGCTAAAGATAGTCTAGATTACTATAAAGAAAAAAATGTATTCGTAGCAAGAGGAGATGCGGTTGCTATAAGAGAAGGCAATATAATAAAATCTGACGTTTTAACCGCATACCTTAGTAAAACATCTGAGGACGGGAATAATAAAATAGAAAAAGTATTTGCAAGTAACAATGTAATCATTAAGACTCCGAAAGAAACCGCCACAGGCGACAAGGGAAGTTACGAAACAAAGACGGGGATAGTTAATATTTATGGATCAGTGGTTATTACTAGAGGAACAGACAAAGTCTATGGCGAATATGGTCAAGTTAATTTAAATACTGGTATAAGCAAAATATTAGGATCACCAAAGAAAAGCAAGAAAGGTAAAAAACAAGTAAGGGCAATATTTACCTTTGACGATGACAAAAAGGACAAAAAAAATTAATAGCCGCGCAGGAATCTATGAAAGAACAAATAGATACTAATCTAGAACTCGTTTCCAACGACACTGGGCTTGTAATTAAGAATATTGGAAAAAATTACGGCAAAAGACCCATATTGAGAGATATTAGTTTAGAAGTAAAAAAGGGAGAAGCGGTCGCTATATTAGGACCCAACGGAGCAGGAAAGACTACAACGTTTCATATAATCACTGGATTACTTTTTGCCGATTACGGAGAAGTGCTTCTAGACGGACACGATTTAACTTTATTACCTATGTATCGACGAGCAAGATTGGGTGTAGGGTATCTTCCTCAAGAAGCTTCTGTATTTCGAGGCCTTTCTGTTGAACAAAACATACTATCAATACTAGAAATTTCGGAAAAACTTAAAACAAAAAGGAAAGCAAAGCTTGAAACACTTCTGGGTGAATTTGAAATTTCCCACCTAAGAAAAGCCTCAGTACAAACCCTTTCAGGAGGAGAAAGAAGAAGAGTGGAGATTGCAAGATGTTTGGCATCTAATCCAACATATATATTACTTGATGAACCGCTTGCTGGAATCGATCCAAAATCCGTTTTAGACATAGCAAAACTTATTAAAAATCTCAAAGATCGTGGAATCGGCTTATTAATCACAGATCATAATGCCAGGGATACGCTAGACATTGTAGATCGAGCCTACATTCTAAACGAAGGCAAAATTTTAAAAGAAGGAATCCCCTCAGAAATCAAGGCTGATCCACGAGTTAGGCTTGCTTATCTTGGTGAAAATTTTTAAACCAGACAAGAATCTCGACTCATTTTTATTATTAACTACCAAATTATGAAAATAGCAATTCAACCTACTCAAAAACAAACCAGGNGTTTAAGTCTAACGCCTCATCTTCAGCAAGCAATAAGACTATTAGAATTTTCTAATGTAGGATTATCAAAATATTTAGAAGATGAAGTAGAGCAGAATCCTTTTCTAGAACTTAAATATTCTTCTAATCAAATAAAGAAAAAGCCTCAACCGTCGAAATATAAAGGTAGTTTCAAAAAATACTCTTTTTCACAAGGAAAAATATCAAAATCATCCAATAGCATCAACAATATAGGATATTTAAGTAGGCAAATTGATCCTAAAGTAGAGAAAAAGGAAAATCTACGAGACCACCTAACGAACCAACTAAATATGGAAATACGAAATGCGTTAGAAAAAAAGGTGGGGCAATATATAATCGATAGAATTGATGATGCTGGTTATTTTTCAGAAGAAGAAAGTAAAATATCTAAGAATTTAGGCGTAAAAGAAAATACGGTTAAAAATGTTATAGAAAAATTGCGATCCTTTGATCCGCCAGGAATATTTGCNAAAAATCTTTCCCAATGTCTCCTGATCCAGCTGAAGGAAAGAGGGCAATATAGCAATAAAATNGNACTTCTACTAAACAATCTTACTCTCTTAGAAAAAAGNAATTTCAGTAAAATATCTAAGATTTGCNGGGTGACAGAANCTGAACTCTCAGAAATGATTGGACTAATCAAAACTTTAAANCCTAAGCCTGGAGAAATTTTCATAAATGAGATTANTGAAACGGTAATTCCAGATATCCTGCTAAGAAAAAATAAAAAAAATAAATGGGAANTAAAGATTAATGAAGAAACACTTCCGCAAATATTTGTAAATGCAGGATATGCCCAGGAGTTAAAGAAAAAAATAAACAATGAGAAGGAAAAGAGTTTTGTTACCCAACATCTGGAATCGGCAAATTGGTTAATTAAGGCCATACAACAAAGGTCTGAAACACTTTTAAAGGTAGCTTCAAAAATAGTTCAGATACAAGAAAGATTCTTCGATCAAGGAATCGAAAAACTAAAGCCTTTAACTCTAAGAGAAATTGCCGAAAGTATTGATATACACGAAAGTACAGTCAGTCGAATTACATCCAATAAATATATCGGGACTCCAAGAGGAAACTACCAACTAAAGTTCTTTTTTTCTTCAGCGGTAAAAAGCTTAGATCTGGGAAATACTTTTTCCTCTAAATCTGTTCAATTTAAAATTAAAAAATTAATTGAGAATGAAAAAAGAGAAAAACCACTCACTGATAATGATTTAGTTAGACTGTTAAAGGAAAAAGGGATAAAGATAGCGCGCAGAACGATTACGAAATATAGAAAAAAATTAAGAATTCTAGATTCACTAAAAAGAAAAAGAGCCGAGCTACCTAAAAATTAATTATTTATCTACAACTTAAAAATGACCATAGAAAAAATGATAGGCAAAGATTCTGTATTACTTGATTTAGAAGTTAAGAATAAGAAACAATTACTAGAAGATTTGTCAAAATATATTGCATCAATCATAAGCAAAGAGGAAAGAGAAATTTTCAACATACTCCTAGAAAGAGAAAAGTTAGGCACCACAGGCGTTGGAAAAGGGGTTGCTGTACCTCATGGGAAACTACCTAAATTAGAAAGGATTCATTTACTTTTTGCAAAAACAAAGAAACCTATAGAATATGAATCAGAAGATGGACAGTCCGTTGATCTTTTCTTTCTTTTATTGGCCCCGGAAGGATCCGGTGCCGACCATTTACAAGCATTAAGTGAAATATCAAAAATGGCTAGAAATCGAGAGACAAGAAAGACTCTAAGAGAAGCAAATAACGTAGAAGAAATTATCAAGATTTTTAAATCTGCAGATCTATAAAGAAAAATAAATACTTTTAATAAAAAACCTGGTGGAGCCAAGCGGGATCGAACCGCTGACCTCTTGCATGCCATGCAAGCGCTCTCCCAGCTGAGCTATGGCCCCAGCCTGAAACTCGTTATTGTTCTTCGCCACCTTTTTTTTGATTACCAACATCAATAACTTCGCTAACCTCGCCTTCATCAGTTTCAAAATTTTCTAGATCAATGCTTTTGTCATCTTTTTCAACTTCATCATCAATTTTCTCGACATCTTCCGCTTGATCTTCTTCTATAACAGGGGCTTCGCTTGCACCTTCACCTTCTGAAATATCTGAAGATTCCGTTTCCGATTTAGCAACTTCAGAATCTTCTT
>PARU01000021.1 GCA_002712065.1 Rickettsiales bacterium
TAAATTTAGCAACAACACTCCCCTTGTTGAGATCTGCGCCCTAACAAGGAGGGGGGGCAAGACTTTTTGGCCTAACCCTGATCATATTTTGGCATAACCCGGTCGACAGTGCATAAGGAAGCAGATAGAATTGTCGGATATTTGACAAATTTTCGATTTTTATAATCATAATTCTATTGGCACTCTGGTATGTCAAAATTCCAATTTCGGAACGGACTTGAGCAATTTCAATCCATCCAAATTTTGGAAGTTCACTTATAAAGAAGTCATAATTTTCTGTCATTGACATCCAGTTAGAAAAAGAGAGTCTCCCCGTCCACTCAGCTTGATTTTTTCCAATAATTATTGTCCGATCCAGATCTAAGTCTGCGCCACCAGGTATAGGAATATCCGAGAATTGGGAAAATGTGACCTCACTTCCTGGTTCTCCGGCGGGACCCGCTGATTGTTGTAAATCTCCGGAACAGGATGTCAAAAAGAAAAAAGCCAGAATGAAAGAAGTATATCGATAAGCTACTTTTTTCATGGGGGAAAGATCCTCCTTGAATGTTAACTTACAATGTTTAACATACAAATTTTCGCATAAAAAGTATATCTTAATCAGTAGAGAACTTTTCAAAGATCCTGATGTTGGCTAGTAAAGATAAATCTTGTTTATTAATCGTTGATATGCAGGAAAAGCTGTTTCCAAAAATGTTGAGTCAAGCAAAGATACTTAAAAATATAAGCATATTGATTGAATCAGCCAGTATATTAAAAATCCCAGTTTTATTTTCTGAACAATATCCTAAAGGTTTGGGCAAGACCATTGCTGAACTAAAAGTGTTGAAAGATAGCCTTGTTGTTGAAAAGACAACTTTTTCTTGTGGAGGATCGAAAAAGTTTATTAAAGTTTTAAAATCCCTCAATCGTTCACAAATAATAATTACTGGTATTGAGGCGCACGTTTGCGTTTTGCAAACAGCTATAGATTTAAAGGGTATGAATTATCATTCTTTTATTGTCGAAGATGCTATCTCCTCGAGGGTAAAAAAAAGCAAGGATATAGCAAAAAAAAGACTGGGGGATAATGGTTGTGATTTAGTGAGCACCGAAATGATAGTATTTGAATGGATCAAAGACTCGGGTGATCAAAATTTTAAGAAAATCAGTAAACTCATTGTTTGATTGCTAAATTTGCTTTTATATATATAAATCTTTTACAAATTTTGCATTTTCTTTAATAAACTCTAATCTCAGCTCTGGTCTTTTTCCCATTAAACTTTCAACTAGCTTAGCAGTAGTTTTTTGTTGATTTTTTTCTGATCCGCCGTTTTTTTTCGTTAAAGAAACTTTGAAAAGTTTTCTAGTTTCTGGATTCATGGTCGTTTCTTTCAGATCTTCTGCAGGCATTTCACCAAGCCCTTTAAATCTGCTAATTTCTACCACCTTATCATTGCTAAAAATATTTTTGAGCATGCTATTTTTGTCTTGTTCATCGTGGGCGTATCTAATGATATCCTTTTTTGTAATTCGGTACAAAGGGGGGGCGGCAAGATAGAGATGTCCATTTTCTATTAATTTAGGTAGCTCCCGATAAAAGTATGTCATGAGCAGAGATGCAATATGTGCTCCGTCAACATCCGCGTCAGTCATGATGATAATTTTTTCATACCTCAGTTTCTTTTCCTCGTATTGATTTCCAGTTCCGCAACCGAGAGCCTGGTTTAGATCCTGCAATTCTTGGTTAGCTAGTAGTTTGGCTGTTGAGGCATTCGCAACATTGAGAATTTTTCCCTTTAAAGGAAGGACAGCCTGAGTTTCTCTATTTCTGGCTTGCTTGGCAGATCCGCCTGCGGAGTCTCCTTCTACGATAAATACCTCTGTTCCTTTTGGATCCATTCTCGTGCAGTCGGATAGCTTTCCTGGCAATCGGATTTTTCTTGCTGAGGCTTTCTGATTAAGTAGTTTTTCTTCTTTCGCTCGTTTTCTTTGTAGAGCTATTTCAACCAAGTAGCTTACAATTTTCTTTGCATCCTTCGGGTTTTTGCTTAGCCATATGTCAGAGTAGTCTTTGGTTGAATTTTCCATAGTTCGTGCAATTTCTGGCATGGTTAATTTGTTTTTTGTTTGGCCAAAAAATTGAGGATTTCTTACGAAAGCAGAGAGCAAGAAACAAGAATTTTCAGCAATATCCTCTGAAGATATTAGAGAACAATCTTTTACATTTATTAAGCTTCCATAAGATTTTAGACTTCTCATTAAAGCTGACTTAAAAGCAATCTCGTGGCTGCCGCCTTCCGGCGTTGGTACGGTATTGCAGAACGAATCTTTAAATAACAGTTTTGTATTGCTATTTTCTAACCATGAAATTACCCACTCTATCGTACCGTGATCATCCGGTAACTTGACCTTGCCATAAAAGGGCTCCATGATTTGGTTTTCNGTCCCGANTCTTTGATTAGCATATTCTAAGATTCCNCCAGGATAGTNGATCTTAGTCTTTGAAGGAGTGGATNTATTGTTGCTTTGTTTCTTTTTTACNAAAANACTATCACATGACCATTCTATTTTAACTTTAGGGAATAAGAAGCATTTTGAGTNGGCTATTTGATAGAGTCTATCTGGAAGGAAAGCTATTTCATTTTTAAAAATCTCTGGATCCGGATGAAATGAAATTGTCGTTCCANATCCTTTGCCGTTGTGTTTTCTTTTTGTGAGTTTCGTTTTTGCTTTTCCTCTACAATATTCTTGGGACCAAAGAAAACCATCGCGCACAACCTCAACAGAAAAATAGTCTGAAAGCGCATTAACGACAGAAATTCCAACACCATGCAATCCTCCTGCAGTCTTGTAGACTTTTTCGTTAAACTTTCCGCCTGTGTGTAAGGTTGTTAAAATAACTTCTAATGCAGATTTGGTTTTAAATTTTGGATGTGGATCAACAGGTATGCCTCTTCCATTATCATGAATAGTGATAATTTGGTTCTTCGAAAGATTAATTTTTATTGAATTGNCAAACCCAGCGATAACCTCGTCCATGGCATTGTCCAAGACTTCTGTAAATAAATGATGTAGGCCATCTTTATCAACACTTCCGATATACATTCCGGGTCTTTTTCTGACCGGATCAATGCCNTCGAGTACTTCTATATCTTTGGCTGAATAAGTATTNTTTGCCTTTGATAAGGCTCTTTTTGACATGTCAGCATTATAAAATCCCCATCACTCAATTCAAGTACATTGTGGTGAGAGGAAACTGCCTCACTATATGTAGCCGCTGAAGATTCTTTGGGGTTAAACCGAATAATAGAGNTCGAACTCAACAGGATGGGGGGTATTATTAACTTTTTGAATCTCCTCTTTCTTAAGCTCGATATAGCCATCAATCATATCGTCGGTAAAGACATCCCCTTGTTTGAGGAATCCTCGATCCTTATCCAATGCATCTATTGCCTCCTGAAGACTTGCGCAGACTGTTGGTATACCTTTGAGTTCAGATTCAGAAAGTTCATAAAAATCCGCTTCAATTGGATTACGGGGTTTAATTTTCTTTCTAATCCCATCTAATCCAGCCATTAGCATTACGGCAAATGTATAGTATGGATTTCCAGATGCATCTGGAAAACGAACTTCTACACGCTTTCCCTTGGGACCTGGCGAATAGGGGATACGACAACTTGCAGATCGATTCCTCTCTGAATAAGCTAACAGTGTAGGTGCTTCAAATCCAGGTATCAGCCTCTTGTAACTGTTTGTCGTTGCATTGCTGAATGCATTAATTGCTCTTGCGTGCTTCATAACGCCGCCAATATAGTGTAACGCGGTGTCAGAAAGTCCGGCATACTTGCTACCTGCAAAAAGCGGTTTTTCACCTTTAAATATAGATTGATGGGTATGCATTCCCGAACCGTTGTCATCCAGGACTGGTTTTGGCATAAAGGTTGCTGTTTTTCCGTAAGCTTGAGCAGTCATATGAGTAACGTATTTGTAAATTTGTAGGCTATCAGCAGCTTTAGTTAGGGTAGTAAATTGTAGTCCTAGCTCGTGTTGACTTGGGGCAACCTCATGGTGATGTTTTTCCATTACCAACCCCATTTCTTCCATTACCGTTACCATTTCTGCTCTAAGATCAGTGAATGAATCAACGGGGGGGACAGGAAAGTACCCACCCTTGATTGCCGGTCTATGACCTAGGTTACCTTCATTCATTTCGGACCCACTATTGTATGGACCTTCTTCTTGATTAACTTTATAGAATGTATGATTCATGGAAACATCAAACCGAACGTCATCAAAAACAAAAAACTCAGCTTCAGGGCCAAAGTACGCTTTGTCGCCAATCCCCGATTTCTTTAAAAAGGCTTCTGCTTTTTTTGCAACAGATCTTGGATCTCGGTTATAGGGTTCACGAGAGATTGGTTCAAGAACGTCACAAAATAAGACTAATTGGGGCTGTGCGGTAAATGGATCCATAACTGCGGTTTCTGGATCTGGCATTAGCATCATGTCCGATTTATCAATTGACTTCCAGCCAGCAATGGAAGATCCATCAAACATAATTCCATTTTGAAAGGTGTCAGCAGTTATGGTGTGTGCCGTTTGTGCTGTATGCTGCCACTTTCCTCTGGGATCAGTAAAACGCAAATCTACGTACTTAACATTATTCTTTTTAATCAGATCTAAAACTTTCTTTGACACTTTTTTTCCTTTCTTTAAAGATTAATTCGCTGTCTTTTAAATAGCGTTTTTACCTTTTTCTCCAGTTCTAATCCGAATAGCGTCCTCAAGATTTGATATAAAGATTTTTCCGTCTCCAATTTTACCCGTTTTCGCAGCGTTCATAATTGCTTCAATTGTTTTTTTAGAAATTTTATCATCAACAATTACTTCGATTTTTATTTTTGGTAAAAAATCAACGACGTATTCGGCGCCACGATATAATTCAGTATGCCCTTTTTGTTTNCCAAAACCCTTTACTTCAACGACAGTCATTCCTGATACTCCTATTTTCGTAAGTGCATCTTTAACCTCGTCGATTTTAAATGGCTTGATGATTGCTTCGATTTTTTTCACTATTTATACCCCCCGATGAGAGACCGTTACGGTCTTTTATTACCACACTTTTAAAGCATTTTTCCCACTATTTGTCCATTGGATAATTCTTTAGCCTCCTAATGGCCTCCTTAAGATTTATGAGACTATTTGCATAGGAAATTCTTATA
This sequence comes from Rickettsiales bacterium, assembly GCA_002712065.1. GTDB lineage: Bacteria > Pseudomonadota > Alphaproteobacteria > UBA8558 > UBA8558 > UBA8558. Next base: position 5,205 of record PARU01000021.1, read on the forward strand.
TATCCCTCACCAAAATTCCCAAAACTTGGACCCGAGACCGTGGCTATCCCCAATTCTTCCAAAAGTTTAATTTCAATGGCTTTGGATTTTAGTCCTGTTTCCTTGATATTAGGAAAAATATAAAATGCCCCACCTGGGTTTAGGCAATTAAAGCCCTTGATTTTATTTATATTTTCGACCATGTAATCACGCCTTTTTTGAAACTCTTGTACCATCATTTCTACTGCTCCTTGAGGACCTTTGAGCGCCTCTAAAGCGGCATATTGAGAAGCCGTACTAACACAGGAATGACAGTTAATGGCTATTTTTTCAGCATACTTGTAGATTCTATTTGGAAAAATTCCATAACCAATTCTCCAGCCGGTCATAGCATAAGTTTTGCTCCAGCCATCAAGCAGAATAACTCTGTCTTTGATACTGTCGTATTGGAGAGGAGATATATGCCTATTGTTTTTAAAAACCATTCTGCTGTAAATTTCGTCACTTAAAATGTAAATTTCAGGATACTTTTCTAGTTCTTTCGCTAGCGCGATCATTTCATCTTCTTTGATTATCCCACCCGTAGGGTTTGAAGGGCTATTGATGATTATGAGTCTGGTTTTTGGAGTTATTAGAGATAACAACTCTTCAGGGTCGAATGAAAAGTTATTTTTTTCTGAATATTTTAGAGGGACGGGTTTTGCGCCCGTAAAACTTATCGTAGATTTATAACTTAAGAAACCCGGATCTGGATAAATAATTTCAGTTCCTTTTTCGCCAAACATAAGGATTGTGTAAAAAATAATTGATTTACCTCCAGGTGCAATCAAGACATTATTTGGGTTTAGCTTTGTATTTCTGTATTTCTCAACATCTTCGACGACAGCTTCTCTTAGCTCAGGAATTCCTCCTGCTGGAGTGTAGCCATGATGTCCATTTTTTAATGCTTTGCAGGCTGCCTCTACAATATTTTCCGGAGTCCGAAAGTCTGGTTGACCAATCCCCAAGTGAATAATTTTTTCCCCTGCTTGCTCTAGTTTTTTTGCTTTTGCAAACACTTCAAAAGCACTATCAGTTCCTAGTCGCTCTATACATTTTGCAATTTGTTGTCTACTTTTCATAATTTATTTTGCGAAGTAAAAAAATATTTTCTTAAAATGCACGAATTATGAATTTTAATAAATATCTTTTTAAGAATAATGTATAGTTATAATATGGCGGGTGTAGCTCAGTTGGTTAGAGCGCAGGCTTGTGGTGCCTGATGTCGGCGGTTCGAATCCGCTCACTCGCCCCAATTGCATGAAGAAAAAAAACAGGAAAAATTCAAAAAAAAAATCTAATAAAAATAGAGGTGTTCTTTTAGACAGAAGATCTGTCTTAAAAAAAGGTGTTTTTATTACTACTATTGCATCGGTTGGTGGGTCCGGTTTTTTGTCTTATGCCAAAGATGATTCTTTAGATTCCGTAATTCCAAAATGGAGAAAAGAAGAGGGATTGCCATTTACAAACTATGGTAAGCCATCGCATCACGAAGATCGTGTGATTAGATGGATTGTGGCAAATCGTGATGTGTTGGGGCACGGGGCATCTTGGACACCTTTGCACCTATTAGAAGGAACAGTTACACCAAACGGATTACATTTTGAAAGACACCATGATGGTGTTCCTGCAATTGATCCAAACAAACATAAGTTTATTTTACATGGTCTTGTTAAGAAAAATTTAATTTTTACAATTAAGGATTTGTTAAGATATCCGATGACCTCAAAGATTTGTTTTATCGAATGTGGCGGAAATAGTGAATCTGGCTGGGGCAGCAAGCCTCGACAATCTTATGCTGGTTATCTTCATGGTTTAGTATCATGTGCTGAGTGGACAGGCGTTCCTCTTAAAATTTTATTCAAAGAGGCTGGTTTAAGTGGAGAAGCGAAATGGATTGAGGCAGAAGGTGCGGACGGAGGCTCTCTTAATGTTAGTGTGCCAACATCAAAAGCTCTAAAGGACGGATTCATTGCTCTCTACCAGAATGGCGAAAGATTGCGCCCTGAGAATGGTTACCCTATGAGGCTTATTTTTCCAGGGTGGGAAGGAATAACCCACGTTAAATGGTTGACAAGAATAAAAGCGGTAAAAAAGCCAGTTATGTCCAGAAATGAAACTTCGAAGTACACGGATTTAATGAGCACAGGATTCGCAAGACAATTTTCATTCGTCATGCAACCCAAATCGGTTATTACAAGACCTTCTCCCGGTTTAAAGATGGAAAGAAAAGGTTTCTATGAGCTTTCGGGATTAGCTTGGTCAGGTAACGGAAGAATTAAAAAGGTTGAAGTTTCGTTAGATGGCGGTAGTAGATGGATAACCGCAAAGCTTCAAAAACCTGTTCTTGATAAGTCATTTACGAGATTTCGACTTCCTTGGTTTTGGGATAGAAAAACACAAATTCTTCAAAGTCGTTGCTTTGACGATAAAGGGCTCTCTCAACCCACAAGAGATGAACTAATTTCTCGATTTGGTGTTTTTTCGTCTTTTCATTTTAACGGAATAATTAGTTGGAAGATTTCGAGCAATGGAAAAATTACTCAAGTTTATATTTAGCGGTAATAAAAAAACTCTTTTAATCNTATTAGCCGTATTCTTGATTCTTATTTTTCACAATAAAAAAGAATCAAATGATTTAGCTGATGTCCCAAGTCTTGGAAAAGAATTATCAAGTAGTCAAATTAGGAAATGGGATTTAACAGTAACCCCGGACGGAACAAATTTACCTGAGGGATATGGAACCTTTGAGGAAGGGAAAATTATTTATGAGGGGAAGTGCAAAGAATGCCACGGAAAGGATGGAAGAGGGTTAAGCGCTGAAGAATTGGTCGGGTATGTAGGATCTCTTAAAACGGAACAAAAAATAAAGACCATTGGCAGTTATTGGCCTTATGCAACGACTTTGTTCGATTACATTAGACGTGCGATGCCGCCAGAATCTCCTTATTCATTATCNGTTAATCAAACCTACTCTATAACTGCTTATCTATTATCACTAAATGGAATTTTTTCAGCTGATAGTCAATTGGATAAAGATGCTTTAATTAAGATTGAAATGCCAAATAAGTACGGATTTATTAACGTTGATGGAAACTAAATTATTTTCGTTTTTCTATTACTACCAGCATTCTTAGAGCCATTAATCTTCCCAGTAATGGCAGTAAAAAATTTTCAACTTTCAAGAGACTCTTAACCAACAAGCTGGGCATAAGGCACCAATTTCTGTAGCCTCCAGTTAAGGGGTAGACAAACAAACTCAATCTTTGAAATTTGACTATTTTTAATTCAGGAAATTCTTTGTGAAATGAGTCTTTCTTTTTTAGAAAAAAGGCTGTTGGTAGTCCATTATTTCCGTCTTTTAGAGGATTTCTCTTTTGATCGGGTGCATTAATTTGAAAAGGATTTATGTTTGTTGAACAATCTTCATCGTGAAAAAATTTATATACGATTTGGCTAATTGGCGTGACCAGTGGCTCGATAAGAGCCATTCTCCCCCCATTTGTTAGAATTCTGGATGCTTCTTTTACAAACATTAAGGGATTTTCTAGATGATGGAATGTATCAATGGCGATAATATTTGAGAAATTTTTGTTTTTGAACGGCAAAAAATGTGCATCGCACACCGTATCGGAGTGATGAGAAAAAANAACATCACTAAGAAAAATATTTTTAAAGGAGTTCCTTGATTTTCCAGAGGCAGATCCTANTTCTAATGTTTTCCCAAATTCATTACAATGCTCATGTATTTTTTCGTAAAATGATTCATAAACATTTTGCAATGCCGTTTTTTTTAAAAATACGTTTACTTTCGCATCCAATTCATTCGTGTGAGTAGTGATTTTTTGCAATTTGATTTCCAGCTACATAGCTTTTAATTTTTTGTATGCGAAGGACACCATTTTTAATAGAAGCCAACCATGTTTAAAGCGTGAAATTTGTGTTTCTCCGTAGGAGCGAGNGGCATAGCGAACCGGAATTTCAACACATTTAAGATGGGCCTTTGATGCTCCAAGTATTAAGTCGAAATCCCCAAAGGGATCAAAATCGCCGAAGTATGATCTATTTTCGACTATTCTTTGATAGTNAGATTTTGATAGCACCTTGGTTCCGCAAAGCGTGTCCGTGAATCTTTGGTTTAATAGCCAAGTAAATATGTAAGAAAACAATCTATTCGCTACGTAATTGAGAAAACGCATGGCCTGTTGATCAAGAGGATAGACTAATCTTGAGCCGTTAATGAATTCTCCATGATCTTCTATTATTGCATCGTAGAATTTTTGGAGTACTTCAGGGGGGGTGGTTAAATCTGCGTCAAGTATCATAAGAATTTCTCCATTAGAAATATCAAAACCTTCCCTTACAGCATTTGCTTTGCCTTTTTCTTTTTGTTGGATGCCCTTAATATTCAATTCTGGATACTGTTTTATTACGCGATTAACTTCTTCAAAAGTTCCGTCCTTGCTCCCTCCTTCCACATATATAATTTCTAATTCCTTTCCAAATTTTGGTATCCGCTTAACGGCGTTCTCAATGTTTCCCTTTTCGTTTTTGCAAGGAATAACTATCGATACTGATTTATCTTCCTTTATTTTTTTAACAACTCGTCTGGCAACAATGTAGGATCTCATACAAAATGTTCTCAGTATAGGAAGAGTGCCTATAAAACGATTAATTAACCGCCCTAAACCAAAAAAGTTAATTGGAGTAATAATACGCTTGTCTTTTGTGATAACTTCATAACCAGCCAGATTAAGAATATTCTCAATATCATTTATCGATAGCCAATTTTGCTCATTTTGCGGCATTTTTAGGCCAAGCCATTCCGCAAANTTTATGAATTGTTCCCAGTACTTGGAATAATAACTTACGATTANTCTNGTCTTTTCGTTACATACAGTGTGGAGATTCTCAAAAGTCTTTTGACAATCTTCTAGCTCACCCACTAANTCTGTCATAAGAATAAAATCAAATNTTCTGTTAAGTTTTTTAAAAANCTCTGATTTTTCTGCATCCCCNTGCAGAAANTCTAAGTTNGGAAAATCTTTTTTTGCAACATCAAGCATTTTCTGACTTATATCGATTCCAACAGCTGATTTAGTTTTCAATTTGGAGAGATCTTTCCCTGTGCCGCAGCCAATATCTAGAATGTCGCTATTTTCAGATACTAAAAAGTTTAAATACTTCCAGTGTTCATTGTAGTAAAACTGATTCTTANTAACCCACCCATTTTTTTCGCTGGCCATTTTATCGTTATGATCGATAATGGATAGCTTTCGCTTACTTTTTTCTGATTTTTTTATATCTTCAGTCATTCTTTTTTTTCAAATTATAATCTCAGGAATTATTTTTTTCAATCAGCCATAATATTCCTCCGGCTAAACCTACAATAGTTAGTATGATTCCGTAAAGTAAGGATAATGCTAACGCCGATTCACTGGATATTCCAACCAGCCCCAACATGATTACCATAGCTCCTTCACGTACTCCCCAGCCAGCAATTGAGATTGGTGCTAGCATAGAGAATATTACAATTGGGAACAGCACAAAAGAGGCAAGAAAACTTATAGCTATGCCTAGATCGATGGCTAAAATATAGATAACTACTATATTTATTAAATGTATAAAGAGAGAATAAAAGATCATTAAAGAAAAACATCGATAGTCTTTTACTAGGGCGACGGTGTCCNTAGCAATTTTTTTNAAAAATTTAATGATTTTCCATTTTTCAAGATCTTTTCGCAGATCTTTTATTCTTATGAGAATGAAGTAGATAGCAATTAAAGTTATTAGAAAGACCAGAAGAGATCTTTTTGTCCATTGCTCTATTTCTTCTATAGGTAAAATGAAAACCCCAATAGCAATTATTGAAAGTAACCCTATTATTCCCACTAGGCGATCAAGAACAATTCCATTAAAAATTTTTGTTAAAGGTTTTGTTATTCTGGAAAGTTTCCATANACGAAAAGCNTCACCGGTTAAACTTGAAAGNAAAGTAACATTAAAAAAATTNGCAACAAGATAGATTTTAAATAATTCAAAAACCCTAAGATTGATGCCAATTTTTTTCATTATAGTTTTCCACCTTAAGCTTACGANTGCAATTTCTGCTATTATTAGAGCGATAACCAANATGACAATTCCNGGACTAATTGAGAAGATTTGATCAAAAGATTCGGAAAAATCAATTTTTGTTGTTAAATACCAGAANAAGAGTCCAGTAATNGCAAGTTTTGCAAGAATTATTGCAGATGTTTTCATCGACTCAATCTTATATTAGTTTNGCGCACTCTTGGGGCTATGTGAAACTTTGATTCCTATATCCTTCAATAGCCTTACGTCTTCGAGGCAATCATTATTCTTGGTTGTTAGAAGCTTTTCCCCATAAAAAATAGAATTTGCTCCAGCCAAGAAACACAGAATTTGAGTTTCACGAGATAACTCACTTCTCCCTGCGCTTAGCCTTACTCTTGCCTTTGGCATAAGTATTCTTGCTGTTGCACACATTCGGACAATATCTATCGATTCAACGTTGGGCTGTTCAGCTAGAGGAGTTCCTTTTGCTTTAACAAGAATATTGATTGGAACGCTTTCAGGGTGGGGTTTGATATTTGATAGTATTTTTAGCATCGAACATCTATCTCGGTTTGTTTCNCCCATTCCGATTATTCCGCCTGANCAGACAGAGATTCCAGCACTATGTACATGACGCAGTGTCTTTAAACGATCCTTAAAAGCTCTTGTGGTGATGATTGTTTTGTAGAAATTAGGGCTAGTATCNATATTGTGGTTATATGCGGTTAAACCAGCATCTGCTAATTTTTCAGCTTGTTTTTTATTCAGCATTCCCAGAGTTACACAAGTTTCCATCCCCAATGCTTTTACATTTCGCACCATAGTTAGGATAGAATCGAATTCNGGACCATCTTTTACTTCTCGCCATGCCGCGCCCATGCAGAATCTAGAAGCACCGTTGTCTTTGGCGCTTTTGGCCACTTTTACTACAGTTTTAACATCTAATTTCTTTTCCTTCTTAATGTCGGTATTATAGTGCGCTGATTGAGGGCAGTATGCACAATCTTCAGGACATCCACCGGTTTTGATGCTCAACAGAGTTGCGCGTTGAATAAAATCTTCTTTATGGTAAAGTTTGTGTACTTCTCTTGCTCTGTGAAGCAGGTCGAGTAGGGGCGTCTCAAGAATCTTAAGTATTTCCTCGGTTTTCCAATTATAACGTGTTTTTTGCTTTTGTTTTTTATTCATGACAGGTGGTATATTTATAGACATATTAATTAAATCAATCAAAGGAGAAAGAATAATAAATATTATTTGTCCGTGTATAGCTTTGGACTTATTTTTTCTTAAAAGAATTCTGTAGATATGATTGATATAATAGATTAAATTATATATATAAATAATTGAAATATAAAAATAAAATTATAACAGAAGTATTGACATCTGAGCAAATGTACAGGGCAGATTTCCTTGCTTCAAAAAATGGAATTTCCAGTTATCAGTTAATGAGAAATGCTGGAAAGCGCATTGCTCGTGAAATTATTAAGAAACATCAAAAGGGTCGAGTCCTAATTCTTTGCGGACGAGGTAATAATGGAGGAGATGGATTTGTTGTTGCTAGACTATTAAGCGCAAGAGGTTGGCCTGTTCAGGTGGGTATTCTTAAGTCTTTAAAGAAAATGAAAGATGATGCTCTTCGAGCGTCGGAGGAATGGGAAGGAGTTACTTTTGAACTTTCTTTGCCTCAACTAAAGAAAAGAATCAATGGTTGCTCTGTTGTAGTTGATGCGCTTTTCGGGATTGGCTTAAATCGTCCGGTAAAAGAAAACATTAAGGGTTTAATTAATGCCATTAATAAAAGCGAGATCCCTTGTGTTAGCATTGACATTCCAAGCGGTGTTGACGCTGATTCTGGGAAAATATTGGGTACCGCGATCAAAGCTAATGAGACGATTTCTTTCTTTCGACCAAAATTAGGTCATATTTTGTTTCCTGGAAGAGAATATAGCGGAAACCTGATCATTTCGGATATTGGAATTCCTGACTCAGTTATTCAGAAAATTAAACCCACCATATTTCTCAATAGTCCAAAACTTTGGAATAAAAAATTTCCTTGGCCGAGTTATCAAGATCATAAATATAGCAGAGGTCATGCACTCGTTATGGGTGGAGAAGAAATGACAGGTGCAGCTAGATTGGCTGCTAGAGCATGCCTTCGAATAGGATCAGGATTGGTCACTATCGCGGCAAACAAATCTTCGTCTAAAATCTATAAAATGGAAATGCCGGAGATATTGAGTGTTACTGTAGATAGCTTACATGATTTGAAAAAGATAATTTCTGATAAAAGAAAAAATGTTTTTTTAGTTGGGCCTGGAATTGGTGTTTCAAGATTAAGCTCAAAAAAGGTGTTACTGTTGCTCTCAAAAAAACGACCCTGTGTTCTAGATGCTGATGCTATTAGCGCGTTCAAAGACTCCCCAAAAAAACTTTTTAAATCAGTATTTCCTCGCTGTGTTTTGACTCCCCATGAAGGCGAATTTGCAAGACTTTTTCCCAAGATAGCGAAGAGAAAAAATATTAACAAAGTTGCAAAATGTGTATTGGCCGCATTTGATGCTAATGGAGTCGTTTTACTGAAAGGGTCTGATACGGTTATCTCGCGACCAGACGGTCTCTCAGTCGTTAATTGTAACGCTCCACCAACACTAGCCACCGCAGGATCAGGTGATGTTCTCGCCGGAATTATAACAGGTCTTATTGCTCAAGGAATGAACTCTTTTGATGCTTCAGTTTCTGGTGCTTGGATACATGGCGAAGCAGCAAAGCTTTTTGGACCTGGTTTGGTAGCGGACGATTTGCCAAATTTAATACCGTTAGTTCTCAAGAAAATAGATGGCTAGAACTGTAATTGATTCAGACGAAAATTGAATAATAAATAGGCTTTTGCTATAATTTTGACTGTCGGAAGGGACAGAGAGATGAACGACGAAGCGAAAAATGTGAGATTTTCTTTGAAGATTGGCAACTCTTATCAGCGAGTCAATAATTCAGGAAATAAAGAGGTTGCCTTAATTAAGGCAATGACCAGAGATAACCTTGGCCTGCCTCACGTGCACTACTCTTTAAAAGTTTTTACTCCGTCGGGAGTAGGGGTTGTTTCTGATAATCGCGTCCTCTCTTGCAAAATGTTTGAAAAAACATTCTCTTAATTATTGAAAAAATACTTTTTTTTCTCCTAGTATTAGGGTATGGGATTTAGTTTGCGGGCGTGGCGGAACTGGTAGACGCACTGGATTTAGGTTCCAGCGATGCAAATCGTGGGGGTTCGACTCCCTCCGCCCGCACCATNAAAGAATAATNTGGATTTAGNTATGGTTGAGACGCAGGTTACAAAATTAAGTTCCAAGGGATTGTTAACAGAGTTTAAAGCAACCGTTCCTGATGAACGGATTAAATCGGAGCTTGAGATTAAGTTAAATTCTATTTCCTCCGAGGTTAAGGTTGATGGATTTCGTCCTGGGAAGATCCCGCTGCCTGTTTTAAAAAGTAAGTTTGGAAAATCCGTTATGGGTGAAGTTCTTGAGAAAGTTGTGAATGATACAATAAGAATAATAATAGAAAACAATAAGTTAGATGTAGTAGCTCAACCAAAAGTTAAGGTAGATTCTTATGAAGAAGGAAAGGATTTGAGTTGCAAAATTTCTATTGAGGTTTTTCCAGAGGTTCCCGAAATTGATTTTTCCAAAATGAAGTTTAATAGATACGCAGCAGAAGTAACTGATGGTGATCTAGATCATACATTGCAGGATCTTGCCTCAAAGCATAAGCGTTTTGAGAGAATCAAAACTTCTCGGAAGGCAAAAATGGGAGATACTGTGATTTTTGATTACAACGCAACGTGTGAAGGAAAGACCTTTCCTGGTGGATCGGGGCAGAGTGAGGAGATTGAGTTGGGTTCTGGGAGATATATTCCAGGTTATGAGGAACAAATGATAGGAGTTGAAGAAAACAAAGATTCTGTAGTCAATGTTACTTTTCCGGCGGATTACAGATCTTCGGAAATTTCTGGTAAAAAGGCAATCTTTAAGGTTCATGTTAAGGAAATTAAAGAACCGCTGAAAGTTAACGTTGATGACAAACTTGCTCAAGATTTTGGTTCAAAAAATATGCAAGAATTTAAAGAGAAAGTAAGGGGAGATTTAGCTCATCAAAACGATCATTTTGCCGTTACTATACTTAAAAGAGATATAACGGATTCTTTAGTAAAAAAATATAATCTTCCTTTACCTCAAGGCATGCTTAACGATACTTTAGAAGGGCTGAAGCGCGAGGCATTGTCAAAATCAAGCAATGTTGATGATAAAGGAAAAAAGAAGGAAAAAGATAAAAACAGCGACGATCAGCTTCAAAAAAAGGCTCAGAGAATGGTGCTTTTAAACATTATATTTTCTCGCTTTGCGAAGAAGTATAATATTTCGGTCTCGGAAGAGGAATTGACAAGCGCCATTGAATCCCAAGCTAAAAGTCAATATCCCGGTCAGGAAAAAATGTTTATTGAACAATATCAACAGAATCCAGAAGCACTTAGCGCTCTTCGTGGAAAGATTCTTGAGGTAAAGGTTTTAAACGAAATTGTATCAAAAGTTAAGATTGACGAAAAAAAAGTTTCTGTTACGGAGCTTGGGAAAGTTATGAAAACACTTGATACAGGAAATATTAACCATCATGATGCTCACTAGATAAACATGAGTAGATAAATGGGTAAAACGTATAGTAGCTTTACAAATACTCTGGTTCCCATGGTTTTGGAACAAACCAGCAGGGGCGAGAGAGCTTTTGACATCTTTTCAAGGCTTTTGAAGGAAAGAATAGTTTTTTTGACAGGTATGATTAATGACGAAGTTTCTAGTTTGATTTGTTCCCAATTGCTTTTCTTAGAGTCTGAGAATCCAAAAAAAGATATATCCTTTTATATCAACTCACCAGGAGGTACCGTGACGGCGGGCTTAGCAATTTACGATACTATGCAATACATAAAACCCGATATTGTCACGGTTTGTATAGGACAAGCCGCGTCAATGGGATCACTTTTATTGGCCGCAGGATCTAAGGGAAAAAGACAGTCTTTGCCGCACGCTAGAATTATGATTCACCAGCCCTCTGGCGGTGTGGAAGGAAAGGCTGCTGATATAGAGATTCATGCAAAGGAGATACTCTCTCTCAGGGCCTGCCTCAATAACATTTATGNCAAACACACCAACCAAAATTTGAAGGTAGTTGAAGATGCTTTGGATAGGGATAAGTTTCTTTCTGCCGAAGAAGCAAAAGATTTTGGTCTCATAGATCTGGTTGTTGAAAAAAACGCTTTAAATACTAAATAACAGAGGCGTCTTATTTTTTTTCTAAAAAATCTTGCTAACTACGAATTTATAATACACCCTACAGAAAAATAATAAGAAGGAAACTAATGCCAAAATCGATTCAGGATAACTCCAATAATACTTTGTATTGCTCCTTTTGTGGAAAAAGCCAACACGAAGTAAGGAAATTAATTGCTGGTCCNACAGTTTTTATCTGTGATGAGTGTGTTGAGCTTTGCATGGACATTATTCGCGAAGAAAGTAAAACCGCATCTGTTAAGAGCGAAGGCGTTCCGACTCCACTAGAAGTTAATGAAGTGCTTAACGATTATGTGATAGGACAGATCAAGGCGAAAAGGGTTCTTTCTGTAGCCGTTCACAATCATTATAAAAGACTTGCTCAGGCAAAAAATGCGCAAGATGTTGAGTTAGCAAAATCAAACATAATGTTAATAGGTCCCACAGGTTGCGGAAAAACCTTATTGGCAGAAACTTTGGCAAGAATTCTAGACGTTCCTTTTACTATTGCTGACGCTACTTCNTTAACCGAGGCAGGTTATGTAGGCGAGGATGTTGAAAATATTATTTTAAAACTTTTACAGGCTGCTGATTATAATGTTGAGCGAACACAAAGAGGGATCGTTTACATTGATGAGGTTGATAAAATTAGTCGGAAGTCTGACAACCCCTCGATAACTCGGGACGTTTCTGGTGAGGGCGTGCAACAAGCATTATTAAAAATTATGGAAGGAACAATTGCTTCTGTTCCACCACAAGGTGGACGTAAGCATCCACAACAGGAATTTTTGCAAGTAGATACATCAAATATTTTGTTTATTTGCGGCGGCGCTTTTTCTGGACTGGACAGAATTATCTCCGAGAGAAAACACGGATCTTCAATTGGCTTTGGTGCTGAAGTTAGAGAACCAGACGGGCGTATGGCTGGAGAGATCCTTCTTGATGTTGAGCCGGAGGATCTTATGAGGTACGGCTTAATCCCAGAGTTTATTGGCAGGCTACCGGTTTTAGCTACATTAGGTGACCTGGACCAAGATGCGCTTATCGAGATTCTGACAAAACCGAAAAACGCTCTTTTAAAACAATATAAAAGGCTTTTTGAGATAGAGGACGTTACATTGGACTTTTCTAAGGATGCTCTTAAAGCTATTTCCCAGAAGGCATTGGATAGGAAAACGGGTGCCAGAGGCCTCAGGTCCATTATGGAAGATATTTTATTAGACACGATGTTTGATCTTCCTGGGCAAAATGACATACAAAAGATCGTCATTGGCAAAGAAGTTATTAAAGGTGATGCGAAACCTATGCTGATTTATTCGGATAAACGTAGCAAAACAGGCACAGGTTCGTAACTGGTGTTGATTTAGTTTGGGTTTAACCCTATCTGTAATAAGTAATATCTTTTGAAATGAAAAGGACTGGGGTATTGAAAAAAAGCATTAACAAGTATTCTGTTTTACCTCTGCGTGACGTTGTTGTTTTTCCACACATGATAGTCCCTCTCTTCGTGGGGAGAGAGAAGTCTGTTAATGCTCTTCAAAGCGTAATGAAAGAGGATAAACAAGTTTTACTAATAACCCAAAAAGACTCAGCCCAAGACGATCCAAATTTTGAAGACTTATACGATATTGGAACGGTGGGAACTGTGCTTCAGCTATTAAAGCTGCCCGATGGAACTGTTAAAGTTTTAGTGGAAGGAATTAGTCGTGCAAAAGTTATAAAATATATTGATAATGACAAGTTTTTTGAGGCTAGCGCTGAAATGATTCCCGAAGAGACTGTAAATAACAATGAGGTCGAGGCTTTATCTAGAGAAGTAGTTAAACAGTTTGAAGAATATGTAAGGTTGAGCCAAAAGATTCCTCCTGAGGCTTTAGGATCAGTTAGGCAAATCGAGGAAAAGGAAAGGCTTGCCGATACTGTTGCTTCACACCTGACATTGAAGATTTCGCAAAAACAAGAAATTTTAGAAATGGGATCGGTCAAAAAGAAGCTTGAGAAAATTCTTAGCTTTATGGAGTCGGAAATGAATGTTCTTCAAGTTGAGAAAAAGATTCGCGGACGGGTAAAAGGCCAAATGGACAAAACACAGAGAGAATACTATTTGAATGAGCAGATTAAGGCTATTCAGAAAGAGTTAGGTGAAATTGATGATGGGCATGATGAGCTTTCTGAGTTAGAGAAGAAAATTAAAAAAACTAAGCTCTCGAAGGAGGCGCGCGCAAAATGCGAAAGCGAATTTAAAAAATTACGATCGATGAGTCCAATGTCAGCTGAGGCAACGGTTGTTCGTAACTATCTTGATTGGATGTTAAGTCTCCCATGGAAGGAGCCAACATCCTCTAATAAAGACATTAAAAAGGCCGAAAAAGTTCTCAACGACGATCATTACGGGCTGGTTAAAGTTAAGGAACGAATCCTTGAGTACCTAGCCGTGCAGATTCGTATGAGAAAACTAAAAGGACCGATACTTTGTCTGGTTGGACCTCCTGGTGTAGGAAAAACTTCGCTTGGTCAGTCTATTGCAACTGCTACTGGGAGAAACTTTGTTCGCATGTCTCTTGGCGGAATACGTGATGAAGCTGAGATCCGAGGTCATCGCAGAACCTATATAGGTTCGCTTCCTGGAAAAATTGTTCAAGGAATGAAAAAAGCAAAGTCATCCAACCCACTTTTCTTGCTCGACGAGGTAGATAAAGTTGGTGTTGATTGGAGAGGAGATCCAACTTCGGCGCTTCTTGAAGTTTTAGATCCAGAACAAAATGCAGGTTTTAACGATAATTACCTTGAAGTCGACTACGATCTTTCTGATGTGATGTTTATCACTACAGCAAATACTTTACGTATGCCCCCACCTTTGCTGGATAGAATGGAAGTTATTAGGATTGCTGGATATACCGAGGATGAGAAAGTTGCAATTGCATTTCGTCATCTTATTCCAAAACAACTAAAAAATCATGGCCTTAAGAAAGGGGAATGTAATATAACTCGATCAGCTATAGTTGGTCTTATTCGCTATTATACTCGTGAAGCGGGGGTAAGAAATTTGGAAAGAGAAATTGCTAACCTTGCTAGGAAATCTGTAAAAAGTCTTTTGGTTAGCAGAAAGAAAAAGATNACAATCTCTGGAAAAAATTTAGAAAAATTTGAAGGCGTTAGACGATTTACCTTCGGTGAAATTGAAGAGGATAACCTTATTGGTGTTAGTACCGGTTTGGCTTGGACGGAAGCCGGAGGAGAACTTTTATCGGTTGAGGCTGTGACTATGCCTGGTAAAGGAAAAATTTCNCACACCGGACAATTGGGGGATGTTATGAAAGAATCTGTCCAGGCAGCTCAGAGTTATGTTCGATCCCGATCGTTTGCTTATGGAATTNTCCCTAGTATTTTTGAAAAAAAAGACATCCATGTTCACGTTCCTGAGGGTGCCACGCCAAAAGATGGACCATCTGCAGGTGTAGCGATGTGTTGTTCCATAATTTCCACGTTAACCGGAATACCTATTCACAGGGATACGGCAATGACGGGAGAAATTACGTTGCGTGGTCGTGTTCTTCAAATTGGAGGTCTGAAAGAAAAGCTGCTTGCAGCCGTTCGCGGTGGTATAAAAAAAGTTATTATACCCGAAGAGAACGAAAAAGATCTTGCTGAAATTTCCTCTAAGATTAAGAAGGATTTAACAATTATGCCAGTTAAGACTGTCGATGAAGTTTTGCGGCATGCTCTCACTAAGCGCCTATCCCCAATTGAATGGCCGCAAAAGAATGTATCAGAGAAACGGGATCAGGAGAGTAAAGTTACAGCTCATTGAGCAAACCTGCAAAAGTTTTTTTCATTATCCTTGTTTTTTCATTTAGCGGGTGCTCCTTTTCGGATTATTTAGATCCAGTTAGCTCTTGGTTTGATGAGGATGAAGAAATAATCCACTCTGCTGTTCCATCTACAAAACGGGAAAGAAAACCAATCAAAAAGCCAAGAATGGATAGTGAGGCTCAAAAGATTATACAACGCTATTTTAAGACTCATGAAACGGGCATATATGTGCACCTAGATTCGATTAAGAGAAAAGCTCAAAAACGAAAAAAGAAAAAGAATTCTCAAGAAAGTGAGTTTGCTCCGCCAATAGCAGCTCCGGTCGCAAAGGTGACTCGCCAGAATTTACCTTGAGTCCTTGGGTAAGCTTAGCTAGATTGTTTACTTGATTTAATTCCATAGGTTGGGGCTTGGTTTGGAGAAAACTACGAAACTCATTGGGGGCTTTTCTAAAAGTATCAAGACGTTCGTCTTTTTTTTGATCTTAATGTTGTTTTCAGGCGTCTCCGAAACCTACTCAGGAGGAGAGAGTTCTGATTCACAAGCTGATGATGCAAAAACACAGGCTATCAAAAAGATTAATGATGGTTTGACACAATATTTACAACCGCTTGGAGTGCAGATTCAAGTAGTTGATGTTACAGAGAGTCAAGGTAAGCTAGATTTCACTGCTGCTATCGATTTAAAGCAATCACCCAATTTGCAAAAGCTCTTTACGGCAACTGGTGTGACTGGAAAAAATGTTCAGGATCTAAAATTACAAGGGACAATCGATTCTAATCTTCTTAGCCAGTCGCCATCTGATCTCATAAAGGCGATTAACATTAAAGCGCCATTGAAGCAGATCCGCCTACCAGGCATTTCTGCCCAACAGCTGGCTTTTGCTAAACCTTTCTTCGTGATTAGCGGGAAGGCCCCAGATAACATGAAACAGTTCGCAGCAACCGATCCTCAGCAGGCAGTTTGGATAGCGATCGGTGCAGATGCCAATCTGAAGATAGGAAATCAGGAACACAAGTTTGGGGGCAATATTATTGTTGGGCAAGATAGTAAAACAAAGCAAAAAACTGTTGAATTGGTTGGTGTGCTCGATGATCCAAAAAAATTGTTCTCGTTTAAGGGGCTTGAGGCGCAAAGTTTTTCTATTGACGCGAAATATGAAGATAAAAAATGGGATATTACTTTTGTTGGAGAGGTTAAAATAAACAAAGCGTCTGCTAACTTTTCTATGAATTCGCAGAAGATAAAAGGGAAACAAATATATGTAACAACCATTGAATCAAAGGATCTTAAAGTTTCAGATCTAATTGGAGCGGGCGCTCCAGCTACATTTAAAGAGATAGAAATAACCAAACTTGAGATTACTGGATCGGATGCGACTGCGCATATTAAATTCAAAGGAAAAGAAAATGTTGAGCTAGTTGCCTTTCATCCAACGCCGCAGTCCTACACTCATGTAGCAATTATTCTTGATAGCATTGGTTTCGATGACTTGATTCCACAGCTTGGATCAACACCCCTTAAAGGATCTTCGTTGGATAATTTTGCCTTGGTTTATGTTCCTGGACAAGGAGAAAAAGGATTTGATCTGAAGAAGCTGCCAACCAACTCTACTTTGGCTTCGACCATTAAAAAGGTTAGCGGTCAAGATAAGGTTGATTTTGGCAAGGGTGTTCATTTTTTTGCCAATCTTGATATTAAAAGTTCTGGAGAATTCAAAACAATCTTAAAGTCGGTTGGGTTAGATAGAGAGACACACTTCCCTCTTATGGGGTCAATGGATCCCTCGATATTCGGGCAAAAGAAAGGATCCAAACCTAAGACGCAGGGATTAAATTTTTCAGCACCACTACCCAAGCTCAAACTTCCTGGAGTACCCGCCCAGCAATTTGCATTCGAAAAACCTATATTTTCTATTAATGGTGATGCCCCAGAACATGTTTCCAAAGGGCAGCTTGAGCAATTTGGACAAGATCAACAAATTTGGGTTGAGATAGGCGCTACTCTGGAGGTTAAATTTGGAGACAAGCCTCAGACCATTGACTCTTACTTTATCTTTGGCAAAGACAAAGCTTCTCAAGCTATGGTGGTTGATATCCTTGGCACGGCCAAGAGTAGTAAAGGTATATTTTCTTTTCCGGGGCTAGAGGCCGATAACTTAAATATAGAAGCCGAGTACACGAAAGATGCTGGAGGAAAGGTGGCTTGGAACCTCAAATTCGGTGGTCAGGGAAAAATCAACGGAAAAGAGCTCAGCTTTTCGACCACTTACGACACAAGTAGCAAGGAGTACATGGTTGATTTAATCGATAAAGACTTATCCGTGGCCGACGTTTTTGGATCGGCAGGTGCAGCGGTTCCTGGATTTAAGGATTTAAAAATTACCGAGGTTAAAATCACAAATACTACAATGTTGGCGGATCTTGAATTTAGAGGCAAGACCGTGGAACTATCGATTTTTTCTCCTGATCAAAAATCAAGGGTATTGTCTCTCGCATTAAAAGACCCGCTGGCCTTTACAGATCTTATTGAGCAGCTTAAGGATACCCCAGCGAACGGCGTATCTTTAGATGACCTTACATTAGTGTATGTTGGCGGATCGGGAGCTAAAATTAAGGTAAGCGCCAAAGACCTTCCAGAGCAAGTCGGGGTCAATATCCCCAAGGTGGTTAAGGAATCTATCGAGTTTAACTCTGGTGTGAACTTCTACGCGAACCTTGACGTAAAAGGATCTGGGGAAATAGGGGATATTCTTGAGTTTGTTGGGGTATCCAAAAACATAACGATGCCCTTAACGGGATCGGTGAGTCCTGCAGTATTTAGTAAAAAAGGCTCTTCTGGGAACAAGGCAACGAGTGGTATGAATCTTTCAACTCCTCTGCCTAAAATTAAGATTCCAAAATTACCAGGTGGCCTTACTTTCTCCGCACCATCATTCAGCTTTGCAGAAGGAAAGCCATCTAGCGGAGCGCAGGAAAGCAGCTCTAGCGGATCTCAGCAAAAGAGTTCTAGTGGGTCTAAACAATTATTCGTTGGTGTGTCAAGCGGACTGCAGTTTGCGATTGGAAAACAAAAGTTAGATTTTGATGCCACCATGGGCCACGAAACCATAAACGGAAAGAAGGAACTTCTTTTATCGGCTGCAGGCAAAATGAATTGGAAAAGTCCATTTGGTATTACATGGTTAAACCTTGGTAATTTAGGTCTTAGTTTTGCTAAGAGTGACACTACTAGCAAGGTTGATTTAACTGGCATAACCTCTATAGGATCTCTGAAGAATCTTAATGTGGATGTAGACTTACAGATCAAAGATGGCAAGATTGATGATGCATTCTTTGGGATTAACAGCAAAGTTGCCTTTAATGAAATTCCGGTTCTTAAGTCGGTGCCAAATGCGGACAAGTTTGCATTTTTAAATTTGCAGGCTTCCACTGAAGGGATTAGCGGCAAGACAATGCTAAATGCTATGACTTTTGATGTTGCTGCATTCGAGGTTGGAGGGAAGTACACGTTTGCCCTTAATGATAACAACGTTGATTTTAGCAAATTCATTCCCAAGGCTAAGGGAACGCCTCTAGCTCAGCTACATCTTACATCAGCAGCAATTATTATGAGTGAGGCTGGAATGCAAAATACTGCAGTCAGCGCACTCCCACTCGTTGCGCAAAGTTTTTTCAAGGATATTTATGGTAGCGATAGTGCGAAGGTGAATATTGCAAAGGGCCTTACTATAGCTGCTTCGTTAGATCCATCTAAATCTTCTGGAGGGCTGAAAGCCATTGGAGTTCACGAACCAATGCTCGTATCTGGAACCGTAGGAGGCATTTTTGGAGGTCCGCCTTCTGTATCCATTGCTGTTTCATTGCCTGCTTTAGGGGAAGCTGCCCAGATGCCTAAGTTCTTCAAAGTAGTCGATAGTATTTCTTTCTTTATTAAGGCGATTGAATCGGGAAGTGGACCAGACATCGAGATTGGCTTTACTACCAATATGACGATCCATGATGGAANNAAAGATGTNGGNTTTGCCTTATCGTTGGAGCTGGAGATCAAAGATACTGGTTTTGGAGTGAATACAGTTGCTACGGTGTCTAATTGGAATGACGTTGCGGGAATCANTGGTTTTAATATTGAGGCGGTAACCCTGAAAACCGGACTGAATGACACNGGGGCACTTAAACTTGGCATTGCAGCAAAAACAGATCTGGGGCCTGAGAAAGTGGACATTGCCGTTGAAACCGACCTACTGTTAGAAGCATTAGGATTCCCCGAGGACATTGCTTTTAAGGGGACGATTAGTGAACTGGGTGTCCCAGTTATGATCGAGATTGCTGAAAGTCTTGCGGGACAAGCGGGAGCAATTGATGCTTCATCGATTCCACTGCCAGTTTTTAAGGACGTAAGCTTTGCCTTTGCAACACCGGGCGCATCTGATCCGGACTTAGGTCTGGTAGGAGATGGTTTTGCTATGAAAGGGAGTCTTTGGTTTCTTGGCCAGGAGCTTGGTGTAGTAGACGCATCAGCCAGCCCTACCGCAGGAGTCCACTTTTCGGGAGATNTTGCCNNATTAAAACTGGGNCCTGTAGACTTGGAGAAGAACAGTGTTCTTTTCAATGCAGGTTTTACCGATCCACCTGAATTTTCCCTTACTTCAAGCATAAGCATATTTGGCTTAACAGAAACAACGANGGTCAAATTTGCAATGCCCAATATATTCATGGAATTTGAATCTAGCTTAGGGGGTATTTTTAANNCTGATATCTTGATGATTGCTTCAGGCATTGATCTCACTAAAGGCACGATCGGAAAAGACGCGAACTTTTTTGTCAAAGGTACCTTTCAAGAAGATCTATTTGCTTGGATGAGGACACAGGGTGTTACGGATGTACAGAATGTATTTAATGAATTACAGGCTGGCTTAAAGGAGGCAAATGCCACGTTACAAAAGGCTAAAGATTCTGTGGATTCACTTCAATCAAAGATTGATGCAGAAAAGGCGAAGATGCGCCAAGAAAGAGCGGCAGCAGCAGCTCAGGTTACCGCTGCCGAAAACAAAGTGAATAGCCTGCAAAACTCGATTAATTCTGAGCACTCAGGGTGTCACAAAAAATGCGCTCACTGGTATGATGTTGGCTGCTATGCCAGTAAAGCTGAACATTGCCTTGNNGAAGATGGATTGATTGCAGCTAAAGACGTTGCGGATGGAGTTTTAGAAGCTGCAAAGCAAGCTATAGAGCATTTTCCTACTGATTTAATGGACCCTGAAATTGCTGCTTGGGAAGCAGAAAAAGCCATAGCTGATGTAGCCTTAGATGCGGCGATGGACGTGGTCAATCTTGCCGGCGATATTGTAAGCGTGGTCGGGAAAGGGGCGGCTGCTCTTGTAAAAGAGATCGGTGAAAGCGATGCGCTAGTTGTTGACAAGGCTATTTTTCAAATGGATTTGAACAGTTTTATTGCCGGTCACTCTCCAGCATTGATGGTCTTAGACTTGAAAATATTCGGCAACACTATTCCTGAATTGAAGTTTGCCTTTAAGATTCCAGACACCAAAGATAACTTAGCTTTTGATGTTGAGCAAATGGCTTATATACCGATTGAAATGGTTTTACAGCTTTTGGATAAAGAGTTGGGCAGCACTGTAAGCAAAATAGTGCAACCCATAATACAAAAATTGGGAGAACAGCAGAGTAAAATCATGGACGAGACGAATCAACTTTTATCAAGTAGCAATTTATCCTACCTAGAGACCTTGCCGACTCTTGAAAAAAAATATCAAAAATTTCTTCCTGATTTCGTTGCATCTGCAGTAGCAGCAGCGACTGATGCCGACAAGGGTTGCGGACCAACAAATGTTGCGGCTTGCATGAGTACTCTTTCTAATGGATGGAAGGGGCTGGCTAAGCAGTCCGGAGATTTGTCGAATAGCTTAGAGGCAAGAAATACTGCAATTCAACAGGCGGAAGATGATCGAAGAGCAGCGCTGGCTAAAAATGCACCCAAACAATGGACAGATTATCTTTCAAGTGAGCCAGTTGTATTTTCTAATCAAGTTTTACATTTCGCCCATAGCGATCTTTGTCTTAGTGATTTTCAGGGGCGCGTTACATTGATCCCTTGCGCAATGACAAGAAAGATTCACGGCGATAAGCCTAAAAATAAAATTAGTACTCCCAGCGTGGCACAACTTCACTGGTCCACGAAAGCAGTCAAAAATACCGGTGGTCACCTTGCCATTGTACATCAGGGCAAATGCCTTACACCCGAATCTATTGCTAGCGCAGCAATCAAGGGATCTGCGGTAGCTACACTTCATATGAAAGCATGCTCTTATAAAATTCCTAAGGAAGATGGAGTTATTGAAACCTCAGACGATCAATTCGGGCAACTATGGAAAGTGTTGGTTGCCTCGGACGATCCCAACGTTAAGGACGATACTTATTTCAGACTTATGAACCGAGCGAGTGCCAAATGCCTGCGCTTTCCTCATCCCAAGGCGAGTGTTAACACGATGACGGCTATCTGGTCTCCATGCAATGGTGTAGATCATGAAGTCTTTAAAATTAGCAAGGCGAGTAAAGCCAATGTTTTCCATGATCGTTATGCTTTATTTAAATCGCCCATTAGCCATTTTTGTGCCGGCGCTTCCGGTGATGCGAAAAAGGGAACTCCTATACACGTAGAAAAATGCGACCGAGTAGATGTGAGCCAAAGATGGGATTTTATTGAAAATAAAGAAACTAAGCTTGTACGTTTTATCAATCGCGGCACAGGATGGTGCCTCTATCCTTCCAACGGTCTTACAGGGCACCCGAAAAAATTGGTGGTTCAAGACAAATGTGATGCACAAGGATCGATGCATTGGAAGGTTATTGATGTGCCGGGCGGCTTTAAGATTCAAAGTAATGATGCAAAGTTTGCCAACACATGTTTTGCCATCAAGAATGGTGACCATACGCCAGGAGAAGCTATCGAACTTGTGAATTGCGTAATGACTGGATATGGAATGGTTTGGGGTCTTGATGATTTTCAAAACAATTATCAATGGAAACAAGCGGGAACAAATTCGAGTGCCAAGATGTATAAAACGAAANAATTAGTAAGATCTATTTGCCGTATCCACACGCCTTCAGGGATTATTATGCCGGGGGTGTGGTTAGTTGCTGATAAACAGGCAACGTGCAGCACTTATTGGAAATTTGGGAATCAAAATGCAGCCTTGGTTGCCCTTCCATTGAAGAAAAAAATGCAACAGGGTATCGAGAAAAAAATAGTAGATGGCAGTAAATACAAGGTTGACGTGCTGATGTCGATTGAGAAGGCTGTCTGGCACAATGCTGGAGGGAAGCTGCCTAGTAATGCCATTATCGGCGGTAGATTGCAAAAATCTATGATTTATATATGTCAGGTTCAGGATACGGATTCTGCAAAAACCATACGTTATGGTGCNCTTACTGCCAAACAAACGGGNTGCCATGTTGCTATGGAAACTGGCCATGTTAAGATTTACCCTAGCTATAAAGTTCTTACCGATGGTGCGAGCCTGAATCTTCATCAATAGCGCAATTTATAGTATATTTTAGATTGCTTTATACCACATATTGTGTTTATCTGGCTCCGTAAGACTTATTTGGGGGGCTTTATGTTTCCAGGTTCAAATGATCCTATTGCTATGAATTGTAGCCGCCTAACAAAGGCATTTTCTGCTGCGTTCCTTGGAATAGATTCGATTATTAGGAAATTTTTTACCCTGATCTTTTTTTCTGGCTTGATGTTATCGCTAGCTTCTTGCGCAAACGAACGGGCTTCCTTGACATCCATCGACGCTAAAACACTGGGAAATATCACGGACAAGATATATTCGGATAATGATCTGAAGGTTACCAATCCTATGATTATTTCGGGATTGGAATTAATAGAAAAGGGTGAATATGAAAAGGCGACCAAAAANTTTGGCGCAGCTCTTAAATTAGANCCACGGAATGCCTCGGCACATTTCATGAATGCCCTTTCTTATCATTTGTTAGCTGAGATGGGGTACAAAGAAAATCTTTCCCTTGCTGAGACTGGCTACATAGTTACCTTGAGTTTTGACTCCAGTAATTATTGGGCTTCCTATTTGCTCGGGCATATTTATTTTAAATGGACTAGGTATCGTCAGGCCCAAGATGCATTTGCATATGCCCTGTTATTGGAAGATCAAAATGTGCAGTTTATGAAAGGATTGCTCAAGTCGTCTTATTATGCGCAGGACCTGGACACTGCTCTCTCGACACTCCAGGAAATTATGAAGATGGGTCCCTTGGATTCTGATACCGTTCGTGCAGCTTCCTTGGTTCATTCAGCCGCAGCGAATTCAGAAAAAGCTGAGGAGTATTTTGCCCAATATGCAGTTATGTTGTGCAAGGATATTGATAATTGCAAAAAGGATAATCGAAATTTAACCTTTCTTTCGAGAAGAATAGAGCAATGGAAAAATTTCTTTTTACAAAATAAGGAAACAGGAAGTCCCGACGTTAAAGATTCAAATTTGCCAGATCCGCCGATCAAAGAAAGTGTTATTAGAGATCCACAAAAAAACGCATTAACTGGTTATAGAGTTCAGNTGGCATCTCTTAAATCTCTGTCGGTTGCTGAATCGGAGCGAGATAGAATAAAAAACAAGTACAAAAATCAACTGAATGGAATGGATATACAAATTCTCCGTGCCGAACTTAAGAACAAAGGGTTATTTTATAGAATCCAGGTAGGACCAATNCAAAGCCTGGAAAAAGCCCAAGTGATCTGTGAGAATCTTATTACACTGAAGCAACCTTGTTTTGTAGTTCACGAAAAGATTCTAAAGGAGAAAAAGGGAGACCATCTAGTCGATCGGTTGCTTGCTAATTCTTTGTTGCGTCAGGTGGGTTTTGGAGGTGACGATTCTTCAGCCGATCCATTTTCGACTGATGATAGCAGCTTTGGTGAGGATAGCTCCAGCGATGATGACAGTAGTGATAGCGACACGTCCTTTACGAGCGATGGCGATGACAAGGCAAAAAAGAAAAAACGAGTAGCACCTAAGATGGCCCANTTTGATGTGACAATTATTAGAACCGAAGAGATTTATCAGACCTCAAGGGGAGTGAACTTTTTGAATGGCCTTAAGACGCAATTTGATGGTGTCATTGGCAATTGGAGTCAGGATGGCATTGGAAGAGAGAATCTGGACGCTACTACTTTAGGCGTTACCGGTCAGATGACTAAAGGTTTCAGCTTTTCTATTCCCAGCAGCCTTAGCATTAATTACTCATTAAATATAGCTAATGATAATATGGATAAGAATGAAGTCATTGCCAGACCTACAATTATTGCAGTTGACGGTAAGACATCGGATTTCTTTTCTGGCGCAGTCTTTCATGTTGAATTAAGCGCATCAAGTGGCAGTTTGGGCACGGTCACTGATGTTCCTGTAGGTGTTCACTTGTCAGTGAAACCTGACTTTATTGATGATAAAAGTATGGTGGTAAAAGTGATGGCGGCGCGTCATTACATCGAAGGTAAAGATGCGAATGCAGGATTTCAGAACTTTACCCAGACGGTAAAAAATACAGTTTCGGCGAATGTCACCCTTGGATTTGATGAAACTCTGATTATTGCTGGTTTGAGNGAGAAAAACCAAGAAACCATTACCGACGAGGTTCCTACACTTGGTGATATACCAATTATACAATACTTCTTTTCNAACANAAAAGAGGTGGATGTGACAAAGTCAATTGTTATTCTCCTGACTCCTCGTCACCCAAAACATGCACATAGCGATGGAACGAAAAAAAACCAGAAACAGACCAAACATAACTGGCCCGAAAGTAAGAATCTGAAGGAACTGAAGGAGCAAAATGATTGGTCAAAGGTCAAGCCCAATTTGCAGATAGTTCTCCACGAGATGTCAAAATTTGCACCCTTTAGAGAATATCGCACGGGTGACATGAACTTGGAATCATGGTCTAGGCTTGGGGATAGCCGCGGTTTTTGGAATCGCTTTCTCAAGTATCTTTACTTTTAACCTGAAAATATACTATACAGCTATGAAACCCTATGGGCGATTAGCTCAGCTGGGAGAGCATCTCGTTTACACCGAGAGGGTCGGCGGTTCGATCCCGTCATCGCCCACCACTAAGATTAGGGAAGGAAGTATTACACGGGGGTGTAGTTCAGTTGGTTTAGAACGCCGGCCTGTCACGCCGGAGGTCGCGGGTTCGAGTCCCGTCCGGTCCGCCATCAGAATCGCGAGATATCACCGCTGCTTGC
>PARU01000022.1 GCA_002712065.1 Rickettsiales bacterium
AGTCGGGACATGTCTTCACCTGACTCAGAAACCAATGATCCGGAACGTGTTCCAGAAGGTGATTCCTCAGAAGATGCATACATGTAGAAAGTATTGGAAGAACCCGCAAAGGTTACTTCCCAGCCGTTATCCCCCATAAGAAGAATACCAGCTTTAGCAGGAGTAGCGGCAGCAAGGGCCATAATAGCCGGTGCGACAACTGCAGCTGCTTTTGTTAGTTTTCTCATAACGTCTTCCCCTTCTAAAAAAAGGTTGTTAATATAATCGNCTTAATCATCTGCCTATTTAGCAGTCGAACAGTTTGAATTTTTTAGGCAGTTAGACTAAGCCGGGTTCGAAAAGAAACGACTGCCTAAAATTCATGAACTAATTATTGCGGTTTTGTTCGGTGTTGTCAAAATAAAACAACACTATAGTTGCATAAATACATCACCTTTTTTTTGATGGTATGTTGTATAAATACATCACCCTTTTTTTCATTAGGTGTTGTATAAATACATCATATATAAGAATTAATTAAAATTTACACTGACTTTCTGGTTCATCGTATCCCAGCGTATCAAGATCATTTTTTTCATGCAGAAATTGCTTCAAAGGAGGGACCGCTACCGTCCAATTCGAGGTTGCTAACAAGATTCTTTGTCTTAGCTGATTATTCCATAATCGGAAGCTATATCCACCTCTTTTGAAGCCGTCNAGCTTTAAGTCCTGTTTGAGTAGATATTTTCGAATATCGACGATATTTTCTGATTTTGTTCGTAAAACGGCTTCCGATATGGCCTTAACGGCAACCATTCCTGCCCAATCATTATCTTGCATTCGTCGCATGTTTTCCTTTTCAAAACGGCTACTAACCTGAGGCGCCCCATGACGTAAATATGACCAATGCCAAGCTTTCGCTGAAAGGCCCTCAGATCCAATAACGGGTCTTGCCAAAACAGAGCGATAAGAAAGTGAGTGACCAAACTCACCATGATGATCTGCGACAAAAATTACATCATATGCATCAGTCTTTCCTCGTGTGATTTGCTCAACACGAGATTTTCTTCGGGTTAATTGCTCTGGACGGTTTGTGTCTCGCTTTCTTGGATCTTGGCTTAGATGAAACTGGCGAGACTCAACAATNTCAATGCGAAAACGATCAGCNCTTCGGATAAAAGCATTGACCATTNCCTTNTCTTCCTNTTGTTGGCCTTCAAGCACCAGGACCTTTGTCCATTTTTTATGAAGCAGGTATTGTGCTAATGAATCAGTGAGCATCGAATAACTTGGCAGGATATGCATTATATTTCTTGAACAGAGTTTACCGCGAAGGCTGTCCTCATAAGCTGAAATATTAAAAAGTAAAATTTCCATCCCTTCGATTTTTTTTCCAACTTCCGCTAGGNTTTGNGCAGGGATATCGGCAACAAANNNCCTTACTCCTAATTTTGAATACAAATNTTGAATTTCCGAAAATAAATCATCAGNAGTTTTTCCAAATCTTTTTTCCAGTGTGTAAGTAATTTTCATGGATCTCCCNAAGAATTGAGCATCTCGTAAACCAACACGAGCNCCATCGATTGGACGGTGAGGGGAATACTCTTTTAAATTTTTCATATCTCCTGGATGTTCGCCCCAGCCTTCTTGGAAGGACCAGTCTCCCTCAAGATATCCTATGACGAATTCCTTTGCATGTGCTTTTCCAATACCGATGGCAGAAAAATAAATAACAATGAACGCGGTTGCNAAGATCTTAATCATTTGTATCCGNGTAGCTCTTCAAATAAGTTATATTTTTTGTATCGTANCAAGTTCTTCTGGAATGTGAATTTTTTTGTAAAAACGCGATGAGTTTAGAATGAGTTTAGAAAAAGTAACGATAGTTTAATTGCATGCCAATGTTATTACTATCAAGATGGATTCGCTCTTCCATTTCTTGCATGGTGGCCCAAGATATGGAGCCTGACCAATTTGGGTTGAAGCGATAAGCTAAGTTCACCTCGAATATGTCACTTCCGTGATCCTTGTCGATTTCAGGTTCTACACCCATATTGTCTTCAAGATCTTCAATCTCATCATCGCTTATAAATCGGTGAGGAATGTCGATATAACGACGGCTGTGGTTGAAGCTTAGATCAGTCTTCCCATAACGACCTCGAAGGGAAGAGGTAATATAGTGTCGGTTTTGTTTAAATACGCTGCTTGCGCCCGCCCAGTGATTGAATTTTGCNAANTCAAACATGAACTTCATGTCGAGGGGATGTTGAAATTTTTTCCGATCAAAGAAGAATGCCTTATTATAAACCAGTCCAATAGCATATGCGGTTTCACTCCCTGTTGGTCGAAGGCCTTCTTTTTGTCGACAGATTGCAAATGGTGCCGGGTAGGTAAATCGATTCGGCGTTTCACAGTATCCTCGGTGCAAATGACGTACTCCTATCTCATAACGCACTCCTTGCAGAAAAGTCATATCTTCACCTTCGAGGGTTAGGAAAAAGGAGTTTGGGCTTCCTGTATTACTTGCACCACCTCGCCAAGTGTGGTTTCGGTATCTGTTACTTATGGCTGTTTTGTTTAGAAAAGAGTTGTCTTCATAGAATGCTGCAGCAGTTAAAGAATGATTGCCAAGCAATCGGTGTTTGTAAGCAACTTCGCCCCCAAAACCAATCAATTCTTCATGTTCATAATCTTCTAAAAATTCTTCGGAAAAAATTCCCGGAAATTCATTTTCTTCTCGGAGCCCACCATTTTGTAGGCCGAAGGTAGAGTTAAATTTTCCTCCGAAAAAACCAATTTCATCGATTCCTATTTCCCGGCCCACTCTGTTGTTTTGATAGCGAATGAAAGCTTCTTTTACATAGAGAATCATGGAATTGTATATGATGTTCGGTACATTTCCTCCCTGGACATCGCCAGTTTCAATCTCCTCATGTAGCGGTTCGAAGCCAACATTCAAGGTAGCAGTGAGTGCAGAAGTGAATCGCATTCGGAAAATGCAATCATCACATTCCGAGAACAAATTGTTACTAGTCCGGCTTGTATATGCTGGATCCGTGTCGTAATTTCGGCCGAATTCCGTTTCTAATTCGATTTCCCCCATGAGCCTAGGATTCCAATCCCAATCGCCCGCTTGAGCAGAAATAGGGATCATGATTAATGAGAATAAAAAGTATTTTATAGTCCTAGTCATTTTATATTAATCATCAATACGTAATGTATGAGGGTATCTTCCGACCGGAAACGTTTTAATCACTTCTTCTTTTTCTGCATTAATAACAGTTACGTCATCGCTTCCTGAGTTAACTACAAAAAGATTCTTGCCATCTGAAGAAAATTCGACGTTCCAAGCTCTGACGCCTACCACTAGATATTTTCGAACTTTTTTGGTCGCCACATCTACTAGCGCCAATCGATTTGCATGCCCCAAAGTTACATAAGCCGTTTTTCCGTTGGGATTGATATTAATACCCACTGGCGTAATATCACCTTCCCGCAATCCCGGAGGCTTAAAACTAATGCGCTGTTTTTCCTTATAAGTTTTGGTGTCGATTACACTCACGTATCCGCTCACCTCATTTGTTACCCAGTACTCTTGACCATCTAGGGTGAAAAAGGCTCTTCTTGGTCTACTGCCAACCANGACATCTGCCAGAGTCTTTTGATTCTCGATATCAATAATATGCACCATTTCAGAAACTTCGGCGGTTATATAGACATGTTTTCCGTCGGGAGAGATAGTTACTCCTTCTGGCTCAACGCCGGTTGGGATCTGGGCGATAATTTTATCTTTTTCAATATCAACGAAACTCACCATATTATCGTCTTCGTTTGAGGCAATTAAGATTTTGCCATCTGGAGTAATGTCAAACATTTCAGGATCTTCATCAGGATGTACATATCCGATAATTTTAGAGGTCGCTACGTCAATAATTTCGATTCTATCGTCATCACTGGCGGCGACATAGAGTTTTGTTTTGTCTTCATTCCATTGCATATCCCGAGGTCTTCGACCAGAATCGATGCTGGCTATTGGCTCATAGGTATTTGGGTCCAGGACAGTAATTGAGTGATCTCGTTCGTTGCTAACAAAGATTAGTCCGGTTCCTTTTGCATGAGAATGTTCAGCAGATATGTTGGAAAGAAAAATTGTCGTCAATATTAATGTTAAGATTCTCATCGCTCTTCCCCCCTAATTTTGTATCCAGCTTCTTATTTTTTATGTTTTAACAGCAAAATATAATTGAGTTTTTTTAGCGAATTATTCATGAATATTCCATGAATTTTTACAATTTTTTCAAATTTTAAGAAAAGTTTTCTCCTAGTTCCGAATTTCCTGCACGGATATAGGTGACTTTCCATTTGCCTGAAACCTTTTTTATTTGTCCGTAACCTCCGTATGGAAGGTAGTATTTTGACCAATTTTTTGCAGGATCGCCACAAACATGTGAGACTAAGTGACTGATAACGCCAGCATGCGTAATAATGACCACATGGTTCACTCTAAGTGTCTTAATCCGATTGAATGCGCTTAAAGTGCGTTTTTGGAAATCCAGATACTTTTCTCCATTTGGAGGGTGAAATCTTTCTGGGTTTTGATACATCAAACTGTATTGTTTGGGGTCACTAATTTTTGTTTTTTCAAAAGTCTGCTCTTCCCAATCGCCGAAATCCATTTCCGCAATTTCTTTATCGATTTTCCATGGTAATTGATTGTCATCTTTATATTGTTCTGCAAATNTGACGCATCGTATCCGAGGNGAGGTTACTAAAAAATCAACCTTCATTCGTGTTATTTTTCTTGAGAGAACTCTTCCACTCGATTTTTTTGATGGCTGAATTTCTTGCATAGATTTTCTCATAGATTGCCACCCTTTTTTTGTCAGTTCGTGTTCAGCGGAACCACGGAAGATATCGTCTCTGGCATCTACCTCACCGTGTCTTAGTAGCGTAATCAGTTTGACCATTTTATCTTTAATGTAGAGCCTTTCCTGGTTAGGAGAATTCCGCTCATTAGAGTAGAGAATTACTAGTTTTTCAATTTAAAAATTAAAGGGATCGTTACAGAGCCNTCAATACTTAGACCCATTCGCTTAGCGGGCTNGAACTTCCAATTTTTAACCCCTTCCATTGCTGCATGATCAAGGACGAGATGACCGCTGCTTTCCCTTAATAAGATAGTTTTGATTCTTCCTTGTCGAGATACTTGGGCTTCAATTAATACTTTTCCTTCGAAACCATTTTTTCTAGCAATGAGTGGATAACTGGGAAGTGGGTTGTTTTTTGATCCGAGTTGATAGATTGGTGCGACGGTTTTTCCAATTATTCCTTTAGTTAGATTTCCGGGCGTCCCAGGCGAGCCCTCTGTAGTTGTTGTTGCAATCAACTGGGATGGGGTGCTGTTTTCCTGAAACTGGGGATCCGATTCATTTTCTTGGCGATTGTTGCCTTGTNCCTGTTTTTCAATCATCTCTTTAGGTAGAATTATTTTTTTCTCACCTGTCTCTTGTTTTCTTAATTGTGAATTAGTTACTTCATGCACGTTTTCAATANTTCTACTTTTTTTATTCGATGAAGGAGCATCTACAGAAATCGTTCCTAGATCTGTTCCTGCTTTTTCTTCTCCTCCACCAGGACTGGGGGATGAGAATATTACATTTACCGCTATTGGCTCTGTAAATTTTGGCTGAATTGAAGCGAAGTCAAAAATNAGTAGCGCTCCGGCTAGCCCGTGAAGAGTTGCGGAGAGTCCAATTGATGTGATCCAGGATTGCTGNAATAATTTTGTAAATTTATGAATCATTAGTATGTGTANCCTNCTTGTAATAAGAAATTTCTTCCCGCTAGAGGNTATATATTTTCTGTGCTAGCTTTTGNACGGTTACTAGAGGCAACGCCATAGTTATAGTATTCCTTATCGAAAAGATTATTTATTTCAAATAACCAGAAGAATTTTTCTTTACTACCCCGTACCTTGAGATCTGTGGTGGAATAACNAGGAATTTTTGTATGAAATTCTTCTTGGTCGTTATCAAATTTGCGACTCCCGACGAAGCTAGTGTTTACTGCCATGGTTGTNTNCTCGGAAATTTNCCATTTGGCATAAAGGTTTCCTGTCCATTTGGAAANTAGGGGCAGATCATTNCCATNAAGTTTTAATCCNTNGNTTATGTCGCAGCATTGAAACTGAGCACGTGTGTAATTTATATTCCCATTGATGGAAAAATCTTTGAGTAGTTGATATTCAATTGCATTCTCGAATCCATATCGTCGTGTCTTATGCAGATTCACATTGGTACCTAAAAAACTGTCCTTTCTGGCGTCTAAGTGGATTTCATTTCTTATCCACATTGCATAGGCGCTTGATTGTAAGTTAATCGATCCTATGCGGTGTTTAATTCCCCCTTCAAGATCCCAGGAACGTTGGGTTTTTAATTTAAAAGTTGTTGCACCGGTATCTTTTGAGCTTATCCGTTCGTCAATGGTCGGTAATCTAATGCCGCGAGCCGCTCTTCCAAAGATGGTAGATTGATTCGTAAGCCCATGATTGATTCCTATTTCTGATGAAAATGCCCAGCTTGTTTCTTCGAGGGTTTCAGTTTGACTGCGCCAATCGCCGTCCGGTGCATCTAAATCTAATTGGTCTCCGCCGACAAAATTTAAGTGATGTAATCTTATGCCGAAGCTGATGTCGCCTTTTAAATCTCGGGGAGAAAAGATATTTTGGCAATACAGGCCTACTGTATGTTGCCTGGCATCGAACTCATTATGAGGCTTATCATCTAAGCTTTTGCCACGGACAGTTCGATAATCAGAATAGTACCAATCTAAACCTAAGGTCGTGTTTGCCGGGGTTCCTAAAAACTGGAAATCACCGGTTAACCTTGGTGTGAGAGACCAAGTGTCTAGATATGTTCGATTATTATTATGGGACCCAAAAGCATTGTCGATATCAGTAAAATGATTTTTCGTTCTACGTATACCGCCGTCAGTTATGATTTCAAAATTTTTATCTAATTGATGCGTTCCACCTAGTGTAAGTTCTATTGAGCTGGAGGAACTTTTGTCCATAATTTCGGTTGCAGCATTTCTATCGTGATAGTATAGCCCTACTGGCCTTCCGTTCACTACTTGATTAGTGCTTAATCCACCCGGCATCCCCATTTTTCTTTGATCACCTTTTATATTTAGGTAAGCCTTTAATTTCTTTCCTGTGTATCGAAAATCATTGATTATATTTTGGTTTAAAAGATTTCCATTTTGTCGATATCCATCTGTATCCGTAATTTGGCCGTGGAGCGAAATAGAAAAGTTATCTTTAACTTGGGCAACAGAAATATCAGTCTTTTTAGTTGAGAAGCTACCTGCAGCTATTTTGATATTAGCTCGATCACTCTTGGCAGGATGCTTCGTTATTATATTTATGACTCCGCCAATGGCACCATCACCATAAAGGACAGATCCCGCGCTTCCTTTAATAATTTCGATTCTTTCAATGCTTTCCAGCGGGATGTTGGCTAAGAAACTCTTTTCAATTTCCATATCATTCTGTCTTCTGCCATCTAGGAGGATTAGGGTATTACTTTCTGCAGTAGCGCCAAAACCCCTTACATCTACGACATCTTTCGATCCCGTGGGATCTGAATAAAGAGATCGAAACTGTATTCCAGGCAGTGTACTTAAAATCTCAGCTAGGGTCTGGTAAGGCGAGTTTTCAATTTGTTCTGAAGTAANGGTAATAGTTGATGCTCCAGGAAGTCCACTGGTCAGNCTAGTATCGGTAATGACTACCTCNTTCATGGAAAATNGTTCTACNTCNGCAAGAGCTGAACCTGCGCTCAAGCACACATATGCCAAAGTATATAATGTTTGAAGAATAGGACGATTGCACTTTTCCATNTATGACTCTCCGAATTAAAAGCTTGTAATAATTCAAATCGTCACTACGGAAAACCGCACCTTTGGCAATCCTCGACCAAGGTTGGACGAAAAAGATGGCAGGTTTCCTGACTTATGGGTCTCAGCCGACTTCTTGCCTTCCCAGATTACCGGTGGCTTGTTAAGAAATGGCTATCCAATCACAGTTGCGAGGGCAGTTACGGACTAATCGTTTTCTAGTTTTCCCGTATTCCCTATTATCCCTATCGGGCACCATCGAGACTTAGTTGTAGATGATCCTGTTTTGTTTGCAAGGGATATTAGTGGGTATTAATTAAAATCCCTTAAGTCCTTTTGTAATTCTGTCTGCGAAAGCATCGATAACTAACGGATGGTCTTTGAGGGAAGGAGATATTAAAAATTCAGTTTCTGGAAATTTTTTTGATATTTTATTAGTTACTGAATGTATTCTATTCAACAGAACTCCTGTAAATAAGAAATAGGGAAAAATTATAATTCTTTTAAATTTTCTTCTAGCAGATATGATTAAGGAATTTTCGAATCTAGGTCCAGTTATNCCCATGAAGCTAGTATCATTGTCTAAAAATTTTATTTGATTCCGCAAAGAACGAGAGATTTTCTCAATTTTTTTATTGACCTTTTNCATCGACGTTCCTCGCCCAACCATCATTAGCAAAGTTTCTTTTTTAGATATGGATTGAGAGGATGTTTGTTGAGTCTCTTCAATTTTTTGCTTTGCAGCNTTGATAAGCTTTTGATCTAATCCGATTTCTCGACTAATTTTAATTTTTGTNNATGAGTTACNNGAAAGAGANNCTTTAATNAAATCAGGGATATCTTTTTTTATNTGGCCAGCGGCAAAGAGCATGACGGGAACTGTAAGTATCCTGCTCGTNTTTGCTCTAATGAGCTTTGTTAATTCTAATTTAACNTTGGGGCTGGAAATTTCTAAAAAACCATAGCTTAAAGGATTTTTAGGAAATCGTTTTTTTATTTTTTTTATAAAATTTTGGAACTCAGTTGACGTATCCTTGTGTCTACTGCCGTGGCCACAAATCATTAATGTGACGGTCTTTTTTTTTATCTTTCTCAACTTTTNATTAATCCAGTGAGTAGATCCGGATGCTCATTAAGTAACCTTTGTTTCAAATCTTCTATATCGGTAACATTTAATTTTACGCGTGGTCTTGGAAGAGGATTCTTAAAATCTTTAACAATCGTTCCTGGAGATGGAGACATAAATAAAATTCTGTCAGACAAGAAAATTGCTTCACGAATATCNTGTGTAACAAAAAAAATTGTTGCAGGATGCTCATTCCATAGCGATANGAGAATTTGGCGAAGTCGATCAGCGACTGGTTGATCTAATGANACGAAAGGTTCATCCATTAATAGTAGTTTTGGTTTCTTCACAAATGCTCTTGCCAGAGCTACGCGTCGTTGCATACCACCGGAGAGTCTGTTTGGAAATGCATCTGCTACGTCGCCAAGTTTCATGTCTGCTAGTAGTTTTTCTGCAGATCCTGATATAATTTCTTTTTCTTTCATTACTAGGCGTATATTGTCAATCACACTTAACCATGGCATTAACCTTGGATCTTGAAAAACATACCCAATATTCATGCTGTCTTTTTCTTGATGCTTTCCTGTTTTTATTTCTCCATTAATTTCTTTATCTAATCCGCTAAGAATATTTAGAAGAGTAGTCTTTCCACATCCGGACGGTCCAACCAGGCAGACGAATTGGGATNATGGAATTGAAAGATTGATATCTGATAGNGCCTGATGNTGATCGCCAGNAGTTCGTGATGGATAAATCTTGCTTTTTATATTTATTTGTAAAGTCATAATCGCCAACCCATTAATCTTTTTTCAAGTGGTCGAAGAATTAAAATCTCAACACTTAGAACTATGGCAACAAAAACNAAGGTATAGGAAAGAATGCTTGCNATATCAAAAAATTGGAAAAAACTATGAAGTTGAAAGCCAACACCATTGCTTCTTCCTAGGAGCTCAACCACAAGAACAATTTTCCAAATCAGAGAAAGTCCTGACCTAGCCGCTGCCATTAAATAAGGATACAGTTGTGGTATGAATACCNTAGTTAGAGTTCTTTTTTTTCCTATATGGTAAATTTGTGCTACTTGCATTAATTTCTTNTCAAGATCTCTGGNNCCCTCACGGACAGTTACCGCNACCAATGGTATTTTATTCAAAGCTACTGCAGTGATTGCCGCTACTTCAGTAAGTCCAAACCATATGTAGCAAAGAATGATAATAACGAGTGCGGGAATATTGAGTCCAAGCACCAACCAATCATCGAGAAAAGAATTTGTGATATTACTTCGCCCCATGATGATCCCTATTGTGGTTCCAATAATCATGGAAATTAAAAAAGCAATGATTACTCTTGCGAGTGTAACCCCTGTGTGAAAAANAAGATCTCCATTGTATATATGATCGATCATGTTCTTGAGAACATTTATTGGTCCCGGAAAGGTGCTTGAATCAATAATTGAGGATAATATGTACCAGAGAAGAAAGAATATAATTACGGAAAGGATTTTGATCGAAAAGTTCGAAATGATCGGATTATTTGATGAAAATTTTTGCAATTTTATTTATTCTTTTTCTCGATTAACCCAAAAGGTACCATATTCTAGCTCCCTACTTTTTCCGACTAGTTTCTTTCCTCCAATGTTTGCTAAAATAGAGAATAGTTTTCTTGCATCAGAAATTTCTTTTTCGGTGAACGATTTTGGTATTCCTTCTCGATAACCATCTCTTAGNGCGATAAAAATTTCTTCATCTTTTGCCTTCATAATTTTTCTTAATTTTATCCATTCCTCATCAGATTTAGACATAATCTCTTTAGCCTTAGCTGATACTTTTAGAAATTTGGATATAGATTCTGGATTTTCTTTTGCCCAACTTTCATCAAAAACCCAGCCTACGATTGGGATCTGATCAGAAATATTTAATTCTTGGAATACTTTNTTAATAGGAAAAATTTTATTGAAACCTAAAGGCAGAAGTCTTGCTTGGTAATGCCAATAGGTGAGTACAGCAGAAAGTTNACCTTTTTCAGTAATCTTGTTTAATAGNGGAGGAGCTCCAAAAACGGGAATCATTTTCTCAGCAAGATTTTCNCCATATTTCTTTTTATAATATGCTTGTATTAATAGCCAACTTTTGTCTACAGATCCGCCTGCGACACCAACCTTTTGACCTTCAAGATCTTTTAAAGATTCTATACCAGATTCGCTATGTGATAAAATACCTCCTGACGCGATTGAATGAGGTGCAAAAGTATAATTTCTATTATTTGTTCTTTGCCTTGAGACCCAAAACCAATCAGTAACAATTATATCTACTGCGCCACCCTGCAGAGCTACGGCAGCAGCATTCTTGCTTGCCAACGGCACAACTTCTAGTACTAGGCCTTCTTGTTCAGCAATTTGGTTACGTTGTATCACG
Source organism: Rickettsiales bacterium (assembly GCA_002712065.1). Classification (GTDB taxonomy): domain Bacteria; phylum Pseudomonadota; class Alphaproteobacteria; order UBA8558; family UBA8558; genus UBA8558. Next base: position 11,356 of record PARU01000022.1, read on the forward strand.
TCCATTTCCCAGTTGACTGTTCCAAATTGTAAAGTCCCGACGCGAACCTTGTTCGTGACGCTTTCTCCCGCCATTAAGATTTTTGTAAAGACTAGTGTTATGAAGAGGGTTATCAGNAGTATGTTATTTACATTTATTTTTTTCATAATGTTTTCAATCAACTCCAAAATACGAATAAGCATAGCTGATTTATTATTAACCTTCGATTAATGAATATAAAATATTTGCTTATTCTTTCAATACAGTAAAAAATATATTTGATGAACAAGAATTTAGATACTTCTGGTCTCAAGTGTCCTTTGCCAGTACTCAAATCGTATAAGGCAATGAAAGATATTATTAAAGGAGGTATTCTTCAAGTTATTTCAACAGATCCAAAATCTCCTAAAGATTTCAAAGCTTTTTGCAAAACTGCAGGATTTAAACTAATTGAGAATAGTAAAAAAGATGGTAAATTTTTTTTTAGAATTCAAAAACCTTAGCGTTAAATGAAAACTAGCATTTATTTCCATCCTGTTTTTTTGGATCATGATACTGGTTCTGGTCATCCGGAATCTGCTGACCGTTTAAGATCTATTTTAACCGAACTTCGAAAGGATGAATTCAAAGATTTAATTTGGAAAGAACCTACTGCGGCTACGAAATCCCANATTTCTTTGGTGCACCTGNATTCCTACATTGATAAAATTTTTGAATCAATCCCAAAGACTGGAAAGGTTCNCTTAGATGAAGATACTGTGGTTTCGCCTAAGAGTTTAGTAAGTGCGTTACATGCTGTTGGTGCGGTTTGTCTTGCCATAGACGATGTTATTACTGGAAATACATCTAACGTATTTTGTGCAGTTCGTCCACCAGGACACCATGCTGAACCAGATCGTTCGATGGGTTTTTGTATTTTCAATAATGTTGCTATTGGTGCATTCCATGCGATACACCACCATAAACTAAACAGAGTGGCTGTGGTAGATTTTGATGTTCATCATGGGAATGGAACTCAGATTGCGTTTCAGGGGCATAAGAATCTTCTCTTTGCTTCTACCCATCAAGCACCATTCTATCCTGGAACAGGGGCAAAATCGGAAACTGGTGGAGGAAATATTTTCAATGAACCTTTACTTAGCGGTTCGGGGACTGCTGAATTACAAAATGCTATGAAAAACAGGATATTGCCTGCTCTAGAAGNATTTTCTCCTGANCTAATTCTGATCTCTGCTGGCTTTGATGCACATTCTGAGGATCCTTTAGCTTCCTTACATTTTATCGAGGAGGATTATGTTTGGATCACCAAGCAGTTAATGGCAGTTGCTAAAAAATATTCGGCAAATCGTATAGTCTCTTCTTTGGAAGGTGGCTACAATCTTTCCGCGCTTTCTAGTAGTGTTGCTAGCCACGTCAGAACTTTAATGAACGTTGTTTAATTTATGAGGTAGAGTTGCAAACGCTTAAAGCAAAACTGAAAGAGACAGCCAAATTGGTTTCAGATGAAGTCGATTNATTAATTCCCAAAGGTCATGGCTTAGATAAGAAACTTTTTGANGCAATTCGTTATTCTCTTATGGCTGGCGGTAAAAGATTAAGACCATTTTTGGTGATGTCGTCTTCTGAAATTTTTGATGTTCCAAGAAAAAACGCACTTCGTGTTGCCGCTGCAGTTGAAATGGTTCACACCTATTCACTTGTGCATGACGATTTGCCTGTTATGGACGATGATGATGTAAGGCGAGGAAAACCAGCTTGTCATATAAAGTATGATGAAGCTACTGCGATTTTAGTCGGTGATTCTTTGATTACGTTGGCATTTGATGTTTTGTCGCACAAGGATACGCATAAGGATCCAGAGGTTAGATGTAAATTAATCGAATCCCTAGCCTTTTCTTCGGGAAGCAAAGGGATGGTAGGTGGACAAATGATCGATCTTGTTGCGGAAAACAAAAAACTTGATTTAGGTAATATTACCAGACTNCAGAGATTGAAAACGGGAGAATTAATAGCTTTTGCTTGTACTGCTGGCGCTATTTTAGGAAAAGCGACGGAATCACAGTATGATTCATTACATCACTTTGCTCACGACCTTGGCCTCGCTTTTCAAATCCAAGATGATCTTCTTGATGCGTTGGGTAATGAGAAAAAGATGGGTAAAAAAGCAGGTAAGGATGCAAAGATAGGTAAGGCTACATTTGTCTCAATATTGGGCATTACGAGGGCTAAGGAACAGGCTGATTTATTGGTGCAGCAGGCAATTAGGCATCTTAAGGATTTTGGAAATAAAGCAGATTGGCTCAAAAAAATCGCACATTTTGTAGTAGAAAGACAAAACTAGGTGTATAAAGATATTCGGAAGATTTTAATGGACATGAGGGGATCGTAAAATGGTGATCAAAACACCACTTCTCGATAAAGTAAAAATTCCATCAGATTTACGNAAAATGAATGAAGCTGATTTAANACAATTAGCTGATGAGTTACGTTTAGAANTCATCGATGCTGTTTCGGTAACCGGAGGTCATTTAGGCGCTGGGCTAGGAGTTGTAGAACTAACTGTTGCTTTGCATCATGTTTTTGATACGCCCAGAGATCGTTTGGTTTGGGATGTTGGGCATCAAGCATATCCACATAAAGTTTTAACTGGTCGCAGAGATCGAATTCGTACATTACGTCAGCCTGACGGCCTGTATGGCTTTACTAAAAGATCAGAAAGTGAGTACGATCCCTTTGGTGCCGCTCACAGCTCAACATCTGTGTCTGCTGGTCTTGGTATGGCCGTGGCAAGAGATCTTCAAAAAAAGAATAATCATGTCGTTTGTGTAATTGGCGATGGTGCTATGAGCGCTGGAATGGCCTATGAAGCGATGAACAATGCAGGATCAATGAGCGAAAAAATAATAGTTATTTTAAACGATAATGATATGTCAATCGCTCCACCCGTTGGCGCCATGAGCGCTTATCTTTCTAAACTTATTTCAGGAAAAACTTATCGTTCGCTTCGCCATATATTTAAATCGATGTTGAAAAAATTTCCCCAAGGCATGAAAACTGTTGCTAAACGGGTGGATGAGTATAGTCGTGGTATGGTCGTTGGTGGCACACTGTTTGAAGAATTAGGTTTTTATTATATTGGCCCAGTTGATGGGCATAACCTCGATCACTTGCTTCCAATTCTTAAGAATGTGCGAGATGACAAATCAGATGGTCCATATCTTATTCATGCGGTTACCAAAAAAGGACACGGATATCCTCCTGCAGAGAAATCTTCCGACAAATATCACGGTGTTAACAAATTTGATGTAGTAACAGGTGAACAACAGAAGAGTGTGTCAAATGCCCCAAGTTACACAAAAGTTTTTGCGGAAGCTCTCATTTCCGAAGCGGAAAAGGATCACAGAATTGTTGCGGTGACTGCTGCAATGCCTTCTGGAACTGGCTTGGATATCTTTGAAAAGAAATTTCCTGACAGAACCTTTGATGTTGGAATTGCTGAACAGCACGCTGTTACTTTTTGCGCCGGTATGGCGACGGAAGGCATGAAACCTTTTGCGACGATATATTCAACTTTTTTACAAAGAGCGTATGATCAAGTTGTCCATGATGTTGCGATTCAAAAATTACCAGTGAGATTTGCAATGGATCGTGCNGGCCTTGTTGGCGCGGACGGTGCTACACATGCTGGGTCTTTCGATATTTGTTACTTAGCGACTTTACCTAATTTTGTTGTCATGGCGCCTTCCGATGAAGCTGAATTGGTTCATGCTGTTGCTACTGCAGCTTCAATTAATGATAGACCATCTGCTTTCCGCTATCCACGTGGAGAAGGTATAGGAGTCGAGATACCAAAAAAAGGTAAGATTCTAGAGATTGGAAAAGGAAGGATAATAAAAGAAGGAAAAGATATTGCGGTATTGAGCTTGGGTCCTAGGCTTTATGAGGCTTTAAAAGCGGCAGAAAATCTTTCGGCCAAAGGACTCAACCCCACAATTGCGGATGCGCGCTTTGCAAAACCTTTAGATAAGGAGCTTATTCGTGATCTTGTGAAAAACCATATGGCTCTGATTACTATTGAGGAAGGATCTATAGGAGGTTTTGGATCGCATGTTCTTGATTTTCTTTCGCGTGAGGGTTTGTTAGATGGAAATTTAAGAGTTAGAAATATGATGTTCCCTGATAGATTTTTGGCGCATGGCAAGCCTGAGGAGCAATATAAAGAGGCGGGCTTGAGCGCCCAGCATATCGAAAATACTATCATTCGATTAATAGAGAGCGATTCCAAGGTTAAAATACTTAAGAAACATAATCTAAGGATTGCCACCCAAGATACCGATTAATCCGAACAGGGCTCAATGTTAAGGCCCACCAAAAAAGTTAGAATAGATCAACTTCTTCTTCGTAAAGGGTTTGCTAGCAGTCGGACGAAAGCGCGAACCATGGTTATGGCTAAGACAATTTATATCGGGGGGCGTTGTATTAGCAAGCCGGGAATATTGGTTTCGCCTAATTCAAAGATTCAGGCAAAGAAGACAGAGTACTCTTGGGTATCACGGGGAGGGGAAAAACTTTTTCACGCTTTAAATTATTTTTCATTTATACCGTCTGGCAAGGTTTGTTTGGATATTGGGTCTTCTAAAGGAGGCTTTACCGATGTGCTATTACATTTTAATTCCAAGAAAGTTTACTCGATTGATGTTGGTCATCGGCAAATTGATGAGAAAATTAGAAAAGACAAAAGAGTGATCTCTCTAGAGAAGACTAATTCAAGATACTTAACAAAGAAAGATATACCGGATCCCATTGATTTTATAGTTTGTGACGTAAGTTTTATTAGTATCCGAAAGGCAATACCCGCAGCACTTGAGCTGGCGAGTCCAAAGGCGAAGTTAATTTGCTTGATTAAGCCACAGTTTGAATTGACAAAGAGAGAAATAGGAAAAAAAGGAGTGATTCGAGATCCTGTTTTGCACAAAAAAGTTTGTTTTGAGGTTACCCAGTGGATCAATTCTTTAGAAGGTTGGTCAACAGTAGGTTTAATTCCAAGCCCAATTCTAGGATCTAAGGGAAATAAAGAGTTTCTATTAGCTGCTGAGTATTATCAGTAGTATTATCGCCTAATCTTGAAGGTAAATTTTATTTCTGAGGAAATGATCAGCNAGCACTACAGCCATCATTGCCTCTCCGATTGGTACTGCACGGATGCCCACACAAGGATCATGGCGACCCTTTGTTCTTACCATCACTTCTTTACCTTTAGTGTTTATGCTTTTTTGTGGAACAAGAATTGAACTGGTAGGCTTTACGCAAAACTTAACAACTATTTCCTGGCCGGTTGATATACCGCCTAAAATTCCACCAGCATTGTTAGATAAAAAATTGGGATTTCCATTCTTTATTCTAATTTGATCCGCATTATTCTCTCCAGTTAACGCAGCAGTAGCAAAACCCGATCCAATTTCTACCCCTTTAACTGCGGGTATACTGACAAAAGCCTTAGCAAGATCTGCATCAAGTTTATCATATACAGGATCCCCTAGACCGGGAGGAACACCAGAGGCAGTAACTTCAATTATGGCACCTGTTGATGTGCCCTGTTTTCTAATCTTTTGAAGAAANAGTTTCCATTCTTCCACAACTTCTTTGTCAGGGCACCATAACTCGTTCTTTTCTATAGTTCCCCAGCTCCATCTCGACCTTTCAATTTTGTGTGGACCTATTTGGATAACAGCTCCACGAATCTTAATTTTCTTTCCTAGAACTTTCCTTGCCACCGCNCCAGCNGCAACACGCATCGCGGTTTCTCGAGCGGAAGCTCTTCCACTGCCCCGATAGTCACGTATTCCATATTTTTTGTGATAGGTATAGTCAGCGTGACCTGGACGAAACATTTGAGAGATTTCTGTATAGTCNTTAGGTTTCGCATCCACGTTTAGTATTTGCAAAGATATAGGTGATCCTGTTGTTTTTCCCTCAAAAACGCCAGAGAGAATTTTTACTTTATCTGGCTCCTTNCGTTGTGAAGTATATCTTGATTTGCCTGGTCTTCTTTTATTGAGCCANGGCTGAATATCTTTTTCCGAAAGCGTAATTTTTGAAGGAACTCCTTCAATTACACATCCTAAAGCAGCACCATGACTCTCTCCCCAGGTAGAGAATCTGAATAATNTCCCAAAACTATTTCCAGGCATTCATTAGTCCTCTTCGATNGTTGATATATCAGGAGCATCGATCGCTTTCATTCCAACAATATGATANCCACAATCTACGTGCAATACTTCCCCAGTGACACCTTTTGAAAGGTCGCCCAATAAATACATCGCACTATCACCGATGTCCNTTTTGGTAANNCCTCTCTTTAGNGGTGCATTATATTCGTTCCATTTCAATATNTATCTAAAATCACCTATTGCTGACGCCGCAAGGGTTTTCATTGGTCCAGCCGATATTGCGTTTACTCGAATACTTTGATTCCCNAGATCCGCCGCAAGGTACTTTACGCTTGCCTCCAATGCAGCCTTCGCTATNCCCATTACATTGTAATGGGGCANTACTCTTTCTGCTCCGATATAGCTTAGCGTTAAAACACTTCCTCCATTTTGCATAAGGNTGGCTGCGTGTTTACAAACTTCAGTAAATGAATAGCAAGAGATTTCAAGAGTATTTAAAAAATTCTCTCTTGAAGTATCAATATACTTTCCCTTTAATTCGTCCTTGTCAGAGAAAGCAATTGAATGTACTAGAAAATCTATCGAACCCCACTCTTTTTTTAAAGTATNAAAAGCTTTGCTAATACTCGAGCTGTTTTTAACATCACAGTCTAATAAAATCTTGCATCCTAATGAATCCGCTAATGGCTTGACCCTTTTTTCAAATATAGATCCTTGGTATGTAAAAGCTAATTGAGCACCATGTTTTGATAGGATTTCAGCAATACCCCAGGCGATTGATTTTTCGTTAGCTACCCCCATTATCAGGCCTTTTTTACCATTCATTAATAAATTATTTTTTTCCATTTAGTCCTTTTTTGGAGATAAGCTAAAAATTATCACTTAAACTTTTATTCAGTAAAATATGAAACGTTATTTATATACCTATTATTTATCTTAATTCTTGTAAATATTGATGTCTATTTTTCTATAATAATATTAAATCTTTTTGTGTAAGTTAATTTTTTGATTTTATTGTAATTTTTAGAATTTTATTATAACAAATGTTTGCGAGCGGCATAAATCCAATACTACTTTTTGGTAGGTATTTTAGTGAAGCGAAGAAAAAGGAAAGATCAGACGCGACAGCATTTGCTTTAGCAACTACCTCCAGTACTCTGAGACCTTCTGTTCGGATGGTTTTATTAAAAGATTTTAATGAACAAGGATTCGTCTTTTACACTAATNTATTGAGTAAAAAGGGAAGGGAGCTAAGNCATAATTCATACGCTTCAATGTGNTTTTATTGGGATAGTTTAGGAATACAGATAAGGATTGTCGGATCCGTTAAGCAGGTTAGCGATCAGGANGCTGATAATTATTTTGCAACTAGAGACAGAAAAACTAAATTAGGNGCTTGGGCATCAAAACAGTCTTATCCTCTTAAAGATATGTCGGGGTTAATAAAAAAATTTAACTCCTATTTTAAAAAATTCCCGAAAAAAGTTCCGAGACCCTTGTATTGGTCAGGATTTAGAATTGTTCCGAAAGAAATTGAATTTTGGAAACGTGGATATTTTCGTTTACACCAAAGAGTTATTTTTAGAAAAAAAAGAACTGGGGGATGGNNNAAATCAAGACTCTATCCATGATTCCAATTAAGCTGCCTTTTTTAATTTCAGCTTTTGCCAAATATCTTTTAGCGCTTCTACTAGATCGAGAATCATTTGATTTGTATGAAGCGGCGTAGGAGTAAAGCGTAGCCTTGCCTTTCCTNGNGGTACAGTCGGATAAAATATAGGTTGGGAATAAATTGAATGTTGTTCAAGTAATTGATTNCTTACTTGTTTGCAGAGCCTAGAATCCCCGACGATCAAAGGAACAATATGACTTGGTGATTGCNTGGCTGGTAGTTTTGCTTTCTTTAGGAGTTTCTTTAGTAATTCAGCTTTTTTGTGTAAATCGCTTCTCTCTTTTGAGNTATACTTAAGGTAATGGAGNGATGTATAAGCTCCTGCTGCTATTGTGGGAGGAAGGGCGGTCGTAAAGATAAATCCAGGCGCAAAACTTCTAATGAAATCGATACAACTTGAAGTTCCTGCTACATAACCTCCGACGACTCCAAAGGCTTTAGCGAGTGTGCCCTGTATTATGTCAATGTTTTGTGCCACTCCCTGTAACTCTGCAATTCCAGCTCCTCTTTCACCATACATCCCTACCGCATGAACTTCGTCAATATAGGTTAGTGCATTATATTTTTTTGCAATTTGAGCAATTTTTTTAATTGGGGCAATATCTCCATCCATTGAGTATATCGATTCTGCGACAACAATCTTTGCACGATCGGTTGTTTCATTTTTTAATATTGTTTCTAATTCGTCAGTATCATTGTGCGAAAATATTTTTTTCTCACAGTTAGCTGATCGTATTCCCTGAATCATTGATGCATGATTATTTGCGTCAGATATCATAAGACAATTTGGCAGGTGCGATCCTAGTGTGCTTAGCGTTGCTTCGTTTGCAACGTATCCAGAATTAAAAAGTAGAGACGATTGTTTTTTATGTAAATAACAAATTTCGCGTTCTAACAGTATATGATAGTGGTTAGTTCCAGAAATATTTCTAGTCCCTCCAGCGCCAGTACCCACTTGATCCAACGCCCTTTTCATTGCCTCAATTATTTCTTTGTTTTGTCCGAGTCCAAGATAATCATTGCTACACCAGACAATAATTTTTTCAGCTTTTCCATCCTGGTGTTTTAACGCATAGGGAAATGATCCAGATTCTCTCTCTATATCGGCAAAAGTTCTGTAGAGACCTTGATCTTTTATAGAGTCAATATTTTGTGAAAAAAATTTATCGTAGTTCATGTCCTATCCCTAGGTCACTGACACTATCATTATAAGTTATGTAGTTACAATTTCATTCTACCGTAATCGTCTCTAATTCTTACTATATCGTCTTCCCCTAGGTATTTTCCACATTGAATTTCAATAATGTGTAATCTGGTTTTTCCGATATTTTTGATTCTATGAATTGTTTTAATAGGTATAAAAGTTGAGGTGTTTTTTCTTAGAAGAAAAGTTGTTTTGCCTTTAGTTATTCTTGCAACTCCTTTTGTAACTACCCAATGCTCCGAACGCTTATTGTGTTTTTGTAGAGAAAGTTGAGAATTACGGTTAACAATTATATGCTTTGCTTGGAAATTATCCCCGACGCACAATGTCTCATAACTTCCCCATGGCCGGTATACCTTAGTGTGGGATTCTATCTCAGTTCTTTTGTCAGAAGTTAATTTGTTGACCAAACTTTTTAGATGGGCGGCCTGATCTTTTGAGGAAACCAAAACGGAATCTTTGGTTGCTACAACAAAGATGTTCTCCAGGCCAACAGCAGCAACTAATTTTTCTTTACTGTTGATATAAGAATTTTTGACATTACTGGCATACACATCCCCAATCTGTACATTCCCATTTCTATCTTTTTTGCTTGTTTCCCACAATGCGTCCCAGGATCCTACATCATTCCAGCCCATATTTACTGGAACAACAGCAAAATTACCTACCCGTTCCATAATCGCGTGATCTAGGGAAATGGCAGGAGATTTTTTGAATGATTGTTCATGAATTCTGAGAAAATCCAGATCTTTGGAGCTTTTATTTACCGCTAGTTCACAATATTTATAAATTTTTGGATGTAGTCTTTTTAGATGATTAAGAAATACCTCTGTTTTAAAAAGAAATATCCCGCTATTCCAGTACCAGTTTTTTTCTTTTAAAATTTTTTTTGCAGCTTTCTCATTAGGCTTTTCTATAAATTTTATTCCTGAAAAGCAATTGGAAGAATTTTCTATTTTTTTTCCTGCCTTAATATATCCGTAACCGGTATTTGGAGATGAGGGCATGACTCCAAACGTCACCATAAGCCCCTTGCTTGCGGCATTGACCCCATTTTTGATAGCGGTATAAAATCTTTCTGTTTTTTCTATTTTGTGATCTGTTGGTGTAACTAGAAGATAAGAATTCTTTGATTGGGATTGAGCAATTATTGAAGCAACGGCAACTGCCGGAGCCGTATTTCTTCCTACTGGTTCTAATATAATTTTTCTATTTTTGATTCCTATATTTTTAGATTGTTCAGCAACTACGAATCGATGATCTTGATTACAAACTATCAAGGGATCAGAAAAAAGGGATCTTTTGCCTGATCTATTTAAAGATTCCTGCAAAAGACTCTTTTTCGAACCGAAGAATAGAAACTGTTTCGGATAATTTTTTCTAGATATCGGCCAGAGTCTAACGCCAGATCCGCCGGATAGTAAAACAGGAGTGATTTTAATTCTTTTTTTCATTTATAAGATGCTTAATATTTTGTATTCTCAATCATAGAATATTAACAGTAATTTTTGTATTACTAACACGAAGGACTGGGGTGTCCAAATTTTTTTTGGTCTGAGATTATACCCATTGAACCTGAACTGGCTTATTCCAGCGGAGGAAGCACCTTTTGAATCCTACTCTTTCAAATATAGATAAAGATTTTCTACTTGATCTTTTTCCTATTTTTCGGGTTTTTGTCCGATGATTTCTATCATAGGTGCTGGAATATGTGGTTTATCTATCGGTTGGTATTTAGCAAAAGCGGGAAAAAAAGTACAAATTTTTGATCAGGGGAAAGCTGGTCAAAAGGCAAGCTGGGCATCTGCAGGTATGCTTGCTTCAAATATTGAATCAGAGCCAGGGGAAGAAAAATTACTTCCCTTATTACTTGAAAGTAGATCTCTTTGGGGTGAATTTACTAAAGCTCTAGAAAAGGATTCCTCAATCCCCATAAGCATTTCGGCGAATGGTACCTTGGCAGTAGCTCTTAATAGTGATGACAAAAAAATTATTGAGCATGCGTTTGAATACAAAAAATCTTTAGGTCTCGATTTGGAATTACTTTCGGGAAAAGAAGTTAGAAAAATGGAGCCCCATCTATCCCCAAAAGTTTGTTTAGGAATGTATAGTTTATCAGATTCTTTTATTGATAGTCGCTTGGTTCTGAAAGCTTTAAAAATTGCCTTTTCTAATGCAGGGGGGAGGTTGCATGAAAATAGCAAAATTGAGGAGGTGCTTATTAAAAATGGGGGAGTCAAAGGAGTTATCTCTAATGGGAAAAAGATTTCTTCTAGTTTTGTAGTCATTGCTGCTGGTGCCTGGTCGGGAAAAATCAAAGGCATATTGGAGAAAATCCAATTGCCAATTAGGCCTGTTAAGGGGCAAATGCTTCTTGTCCGAATGCAAAAGAGTAATTTATTTCTTAAGCATGCTGTTTGGAGTCCGAGAGTTTATCTGGTTCCTAAACCTGACTTAGGTTTATATATTGGTGCGACGGTTGAGGAAAAGAATTTTGATGATAAAATTACTGCTGGAGGCATGCATGATCTTTTGCGTTTCTCCTGTGAACTTTTACCTGGAATTTATGATTTGGAAATAACGGAAATGTCTTCAGGATTACGTCCAACTAGTCGTGACGATGCGCCGATCCTTGGTCCTTTAAAGTTTGATAATAAAATTATTGAAGGTCTCACTGTAGCAACCGGTCATCACCGAAACGGAATTCTTCTTGCGCCTATAACAGCAAAATCAATTAGTCATTATATTTTAGAAGGGGAACTGTTAAAATGTATAGAGCCCTTTGGCTTTGATCGTTTTTTACAAAACACCTAAGCTGAGATTTTGAAATGCAGAAAGATTATATATACTTAAACGGGGAAAAAAGAAACTTAGGAAAGCCGCTAGACAGAATGAACATAAGGACACTTTTGTCGGATTGTGGTGTTGATCTCCAAGTAAAGGGATTGGCGATAGCTGTTAATACACAGGTCATTCCGAAAAGTGAATGGGGATACACTACTGTTAAGGCGAAAGATCGAATAGAAATAGTACGACCATTTTCTGGCGGATAGGCGAGTAAGAATGAATAGTAAAAATTTGTATAATAATATTAGTAAAATTTCATCGATAAAGCGCGATGATTTGTTGCAAATTTGTGAAAAATGCTTTTCCTCCCGACTTTTTATAGGAACTGCCCGATATCCTAACCAGCAAGTAATGATTGATGCTGTTAAGGAAAGTGGAGCGGAAGTTGTTACAGTTTCTGTAAGAAGAATGGATTTACANTCAGGAGAAGAAAATATTATTAATCTGTTAGGAAAAAAATACCATTTTTTGCCCAACACGGCAGGTTGCTTTACTGCGAAAGATGCTGTCCTTACCTCAGAATTAGCAAGGGAGTCTCTAGAAACTGATTGGATTAAACTTGAGGTAATAGGAGATGAGGACACTCTATTGCCTGATACCGAGGAGCTGCTAATTGCAGCAAAGGAATTGGTAAAAAAGAAGTTTGTNGTTTTGCCTTACTGTTCCGACGATCCTGTGGTTTGCAAACGATTAGAAGATTTGGGTTGTGCTGCCGTTATGCCGTTAGGCGCACCCATTGGATCGGGCATGGGCATTAGGAATATGAATAATATCNAAATAATTGTTAATCAATGTACAGTTCCAGTTATTGTTGATGCAGGAGTAGGGACTGCTTCTGACGTCGCAATTGCGATGGAATTAGGATGCGATGGCGTGCTGCTTAATAGTGCGGTTGCTAGATCAAACCATCCTATTAACATGGCTAAAGCGATGCGGTTAGCCATTGAGGCTGGACGGCTAGCGTATCGTTCAGGAAGGATTCCTAAACAAAAACTGGCCAATTCATCTACTTCGTTTCGCAATATGATTTCCAAGAAAAAATGATCATACTTTTATTGAAAATCATCGTGTCTGTTTTTGTCATAGTTTTCTGTTCTTGGCTGTCCGGAAAACATCCTGTGCTTGCTGGTTTTATTGTTGCACTTCCTTTAACCAGCATGCTTGTTTTATTCTTTTCTCAATTGGAGTGGCAAGATTCTACAAATACGATCAATTTTGCTAAAAGTATTTTATTTGCCTTACCGGTAACGATCGGTTTTTTTATTCCATTTTTGTTTGCTGATAAACTTGGCTTTTCTTTTTGGCACAGTTATCTTTTTGGAACTATTTTATTGGTTATAGGTTATTTTATTCATAGCAAGATCATGAGTTAAATTTTCTATTTTTTTATNTTCCAACTTTGTGGATTGGTAAGGAATCTCTCTATTTCAAATATAGTTTTGTCATCAAAATAATTTTTTTTCTTGGCTACACTAATTGCATCANGCCAATTANACAAACTGTGTAGTTTGATTCTCTCTTTTTTTAACTTGCCTCCACCTTCTTTAAAAATTCCATAATAGAATATAACGAATGCATGATTAATTTTTGCTCCAGCTTTTCTCAATGTTTTGCAGAACATAACTTTACTTTTTCCATCGGTGGCCAGATCTTCAATTAGGAGCACTCTTGATCCTTTAGGCATATCACCTTCTATTTGAGACATTCTTCCGAAACCTTTTGGTTTTTTTCTTACGTAAAGCATGGGCAGTGAAAGGCCATCCGCAATCCAAGATGCAAAAGGTATGCCAGCGGTTTCGCCTCCGGCAACATAATCTAATGAAGATATATTGATTTCCTTCCTAATAGTTTTGATGGCTAGGTCGATAATTTTTTTTCTTTGTTTGTGGAAAGAAATTATTTTACGACAATCGATATAGACAGGGCTTAGTCTTCCAGAGGTTAGTTTAAAAGGCTTCTTTATATTTGCGTATATTGCCTTTATTTCAAATAGGATATCAGCTGTTTTTAAGGAGATATTTTTACTGATGGAGCTCATAAACTTACTAAAGTATAGATTTTTTTTGATAAAGGAAGAATTTTCATGTACTCAAATTATTAAAAGATGCTTGAGGAACTCGGAGAATTTCCTATAGTAAAACTNTAAGTTTAGGGAAATTAATGACAGAAATTAAAGCCGATATTGACATAGCTCGGGAGGCGAAGAAAAAGAAGATTCTAGACATTGCTAAGGATACTCTAGGTTTAGATCCTCAAGCATTAGAGCCTTATGGGCACTTTAAAGCCAAAGTTCCATTTGCNGTCATTGATAAGTTAAAAAGCAAGAAAGACGCAAAATTGGTCTTGGTTACAGCCATGACTCCAACAACTGCNGGTGAAGGCAAAACNACAACTTCTGTTGGTTTGGCTGATGGCATGAATAAAATTGGGAAGAANACAATTGTTGCATTGCGTGANCCAAGTTTAGGACCGGTCTTTGGCATGAAAGGTGGTGCTGCTGGAGGTGGTTATGCACAAATTGTTCCTATGGATGATATAAACTTGCATTTTACTGGAGATTTTCACGCAATCTCTTCGGCAAACAATCTTTTGGCAGCTATGATTGATAATCATGTGTATTGGGGAAAAGATCCACTAATAGATGTAAGGAGAATTTCTTGGCGGCGTGCTGTTGATATGAATGATCGAGCGCTGAGATCTATTGTTAACTCTCTTGGCGGTGTTTCTAACGGTTTCCCTAGAGAAGATGGCTTCGATATTACNGTTGCGTCAGAAGTAATGGCTATTTTTTGTTTGGCNAATGATCTTAAGGATTTGCAGAATCGTTTGGGTAATATCATCGTAGGGTACTCAAGAGATAAAAAACCAATTACGGCTAGAGAAATAAANGCAGATGGAGCAATGACNGCTTTGCTGAGAGACGCTTTGCAGCCGAACCTTGTTCAAACTCTGGAAAATAATCCTGCTTTTGTTCATGGGGGCCCTTTTGCAAATATCGCTCACGGTTGCAATACGGTTCTTGCGACTAAAACGGCAATGAAACTAGCTGACTATGTTATTACTGAAGCAGGTTTTGGGGCAGANTTGGGTGCTGAAAAATTCTTAAACATTAAATGTAGAAAATCTAATTTAAAGCCTTCCTGTGTAGTTGTTGTGGCTACGATTCGCGCCTTAAAACTTCATGGTGGCGTTGACGCCAAGAATTTAGGCCCGGAAGATCTTCAGGCTTTAGAGAAGGGAATACCTAATTTGATCAAGCATGTTGAGAATGTCGGAAAATTTGGTTTACCCGCNNTTGTTGCAATCAATCGTTTCCCAACTGACAGNGAGAATGAGGTTAAGCTTGTTGAAANTTCTTGTAATAAAATGAAAGTAAAAGCAATTCTTGCTGAACATTGGGCTAAGGGAGGTGAGGGAGCTACTGAACTAGCCAAGGAAGTTGTCAGGACTCTTGATGAAGAGAAAAGCAGCTTTAAATTCTTGTACCCTGACAAGATGTCTCTTGTTGATAAAGTGCGAACGGTTGCGCAAAAAATATATGGTGCTGATGATATTAGCATAGACACCGCCGTATCGAAAAAATTTTCCGATATTGAGGATCTTGGTTTTGGCAGTTATCCGGTTTGCATGGCCAAGACACAATACAGTTTTTCTACAGATCCTACTTTAAAGTGCGTTCCTAGTGGTTTTACTGTCCCTGTTCAGGATGTNCGNCTTTCTGCTGGAGCTGAGTTTGTTGTGGTTCTGACTGGCAGCATTATGACAATGCCAGGCCTACCCAGCGTACCTGCGGCCGAATCGGTTGGTGTTGGCGAAGATGGAGAAATTTTTGGCTTATTTTAAGAGAGTCGTCATTTCTTGATAAAACTTTTTGTATAAGAAAATTGTTTGTTTAGTAATAATCTCTTCCGAGAACTTTGCTTTGATTATTTTTCTTCCTTCTTTTCCCATTTTTTCTCTAATAGATTTATTTTTAATCAGTTTTTTCATTGATGTTGCTAGTGGATTTACAGTTTTCACTTTTACTAATATGCCATTTATTTGATTTTTAACTACCTCTCTACAACCTGGTNCGTTTGTNGTAATTATTGGTCTCGACGCGGAAGCTGCTTCTAATAGACTCTTAGGCATTCCTTCTCTATAGGAAGGAAGGATAACGATATGACATTTGCGATATACTTGCTCTATATTCTCTACGTAGCCCCAGTATTCAATAAGTTTCATTTTTTCCCATTTCTGGATTTGACTTAGGGGTATCGAGGCCGGATTTTCAGGATCAGGTTTTCCAATTAGAGCCATCTTGAAATTTATATTTCTTTCCTTTAATTTCTTTGTTGCTTTAACAAGTTCATTAATTCCTTTATCCCAAAGCATTCTGGATACACAGACTATCAGTGGTGCTTTATGCGTTGTTTTAGGTTCTGGAGAATAGGAAAATTGTTTCGTATTCACACCTGATCCAGGAATAATTTGTAATCTTTTTAAACCAATTATTTTTCTCTTTCTTAGAAATTTTTTATCATCTTCATTCTGTAAAATGGTGAAACTATTTTTTTGGTTGAGTGACCATTTTAACGCTAGCTTAATTATTGGTTTCAAAATATTTGCCAATATATTTTTAGAGATGAAAATATATCCAAGCCCAACAATCGAATTAAAAATAGCGGTAATGCCGGATAACTTAGCTGCTATTGTACCGTAGATGATGGGCTTGATAGCTACATGCTGCACAATGTCAGGTTTTTCTTTTCGATAGATCGAAGTCAGCCTCAATAGTAGAAATAATTCTCTTATTGGATTAATGCTTCGCCTTGTTAATTGTATCGGAATTACCCTAAGGCCATGCTTCTTTATTTTATTAAGATGTTTGGCTATATTGCAAATAACGACGACGTCAAAACCGGCCTTATTTGCCACTATTGCGTGAGGCAATCTATGGCTGCAAAAATACCAGTCTTCGGTTATAAAATATAATAATTTTGGTTTATTTCGTTTTTTTCTCATCTACATTGATCTCAATGGCTCCGGTTATTGATTCTCTGACCATGATTGGAACATCAGGATTGCCCATAATTGGCTTTGATGATTGTATCTTTTTGATTGATGCTGTTTCCATAAAGTTTGAATTTTTTTCGAATCAAGAAATTCATCGTTTTTTAGAGAATCTTTATTAAGCATGTCTTCGGCCCACTCTTTTAGAGATCCTCGCAGCCATGCATCAAGAGGAATCCCAAAACCAGATTTTGGTCGACTGATCAGTTTTTTTGGAATAGATTTCGATAATATTTTCTTTAAAAGAATTTTTCGTTTTCCATGTTCCATTCTTATCGATAAAGGCAGCTTCCAAGTAAATTCTATAATTCTATGATCGAGCAGTGGGACTCGATTTTCAAGGCCTATTGACATAGACGCTCTATCTACCTTGGTTAGTATATCATCAGGAAGGTATCCCATAGTATCTTTGTAGGACATTCTTTCTATAAAGTTAGGGAGTAATTTGGATATTTCGTCTTGTGCAGAATCTTGTGTGATATTTTTTGTTGTTTTAACTGGCATATCTTCAGCATTATATGTGGAAATTAGTTTTTCGTAAATTTCATCAGGGCTATCAGAATCGATAGTTTTTCCAACTTTATGTAATTTATCCCCTATTTGGTTAGGCCTTGCTCTTTTTGGGAGAAGATAAAAAAATGATTCCCAAACCATCGGAGGTACTGAAAGAATAATCTTAGCTATCAATTTTCGTGGAGCTTTATGAATCTTTCCAAATATTTTCCATATGACATTTGCCCAATAATGACGGTTGTATCCTAGAAAAACCTCATCACCTCCGTCACCAGAAAGCGATACTGTGACTTCCTTTTTAGCAAATTTTGAAATAAGTGTTGTCGGTATCTGGGAAGAGTCTGCAAAAGGTTCATCATATATACTTGATAATAATGGAGTTAGCTCTATTACATCTTTTGGACTTAGATAGAGTTCGTTATGATCAGTTCGTAAATATTCAGCAATTTTCTTTGAATAAGGCGCCTCGTTGTAATTGTCCTCATCAAAGCCAACCGTAAAGGTTTTTATCGGTTTTCCTGAATTTTTTTGTGCCAAAGAAGCGACAAGAGAAGAATCTACTCCTCCGGAAAGCAACACTCCCAAGGGAACATCAGACACTAGTCTCTTGCTTACAGAGTCATTAAGTAGTTTTTCCAACTCTTCTTCCGTTTCCTTTTGTGTTATTTCTAAATTTTGATTTTTATTGGAGCGAATCACCCCCTCAAGACTCCAATATTTCTCGATTGACGGAATCTTGTGGGGAGAAACGGTTATTATGGTTCCAGGTTGCATTTTATGAACCTTTTCAAAAATAGTTTTTGGACCGGGAACATAATTATAAAGAAAGAAATTATTTAACGATTCATGGTTTATCTTACTATTCCATTTAGGATGTTTTTTTAGCGCCTTAATTTCAGAAGCAAATAATATTGAATCTCCAAATTCCGCCCAATACAAAGGTTTAATTCCAATTCGATCTCGGCAGAGCATGAGTTCCTTCTTTTTTCGATCCCATAGGGCGAATGCAAACATTCCTATTAATTTTTTTAGTGTGCCCCTGATTCCCCAATGGCTGAAAGCTTCGATTAATACCTCTGTATCTGCGTGGCCTTTAAATTTTACTCCTATTTTCCTTAACTCATTCCCTATCTCTGAGGCATTATATATTTCCCCGTTATAAGAAATCACATACCTGCTATCTTGTGAAACCATTGGCTGATTTCCGGCCGCTGATAAATCGATTATTGATAGTCTTTGATGACCAAGCGCTAATCCGCACTCCTCGTCAACCCAAATGCCCTGATGGTTTGGTCCTCGGTGTTTTAAGGTTTCCACCATAGATTTTGTGATTGATTGCATACCCTGATCACTTGATTCCCTAGAGTGATCAAGAAAACCGGCTATTCCGCACATTTTATGGGATTCTTAAACATGAATTAAAGGTTATATTAAAACAATAGGATAGTAAATTTTCCTAATACTTTAGGATAGTTTATTTTTATAAACACCTGTTTCTTCTATACCTATAAAATTAAATAATTCTTCTGTTGTACTTTGCTTTTGGGTTATAATAACATTGCTTCACTAAAGTAGAAAGAACCGAGTGTTCTTTCTTTTATTTTAATTTTAATAATTAAGAATGGGGGAATTCTCATGCCAAAACTAATTGCTCTCTCAACAAGTATAGCTGTGTTGGGTGCAATATCTACTTGGTTCCACACTGACCTTCTGGCAGGCACTTATATAGTCTGGATCGGTTTTGTGGCTTGGGGCGCGTATTTTGCAAATGGAGCTAATGAAAAATCCTTAAAGGATACCGTTGTTTCTGGTGTTTTTGGTGCGATTGTTGCGTTGGTTGCACTCTTACTAGCAAACAACATGCCTATTGGCGGAGATTATAATGTTCCTATTTGGGTTGGTATAACAGTTTTTGTTCTTGTGTACTCATCTCAAGTAGCTGCTCTTTCAAATATTCCAACTGCTGTATATGGTTACGCTGTTATGGCTGGCTATTCCTTGCTAACAGGCGCTTCAGCAGCGGACCTTGCATCTGCTACGACAGCTAACCCACTATGGGCTGTTGCTGTTTCGATAGTTATTGGTTCTATTTTTGGTGCCTTGTCTGGAAGATTGTCCGGAGCTCTCGAAAAATAAAAAATTAAGATTTTTTTTCTATTTTCCACTACCCTAATTGGTTACTTTTAGGGTAGTGGTTTTTTTTGGGGCATTCAATTGATTTTGAAAGCGATAATTGGGTTAGTTATTTTCATCCTTCTTATTTACGTACTTAAAGCTTTTGCGCGAGCTAACCCAAAAAAGATTCTAAAATTCCTAAAAATAATAGGAATTATCCTTTTAACCATATTAGTTTTTTACTTAGCTGGAACTGGAAAATTTTTAGCCGCTCTTGGAGGCATTACAGGAATTATATCTTTATTAGTTAAATGGGGTATTTTGTGGAAACAGCTAAATGCTCTGTTTAACTTCAAAAAGAGTTCTGAGCATGGTAAAGAAAAGCTTGCTGAAATGAGTAGGAGGGAGGCTTTGGAAGTTCTAGGTTTGCAAGAGAGTTGCTCAAAAGATGATGTTAGGTTTGCTCATAAAAAATTGATAAAAGGTATTCACCCGGATCAGGGAGGATCGGATTGGCTTGCTGCTAAAATTAATCATGCTAAAGATATTTTGCTTGGCAAATGAATTTGTGAAATGGGGTAATAGGTCTTAATAATGAGACACTATAGAAAAATTAAAAAGGCGGTTTTTCCTATTGCTGGTTTTGGAACGCGTTTTCTTCCTATCACTAAATCTGTTCCCAAGGAAATGCTTCCAATTATTAACAAGCCATTAATTTCTTGGGCGTTAGAAGAGGCATCTTCATCTGGGATTGAAGAATTCATTTTTGTGGTTGGTAGCAATACTTCTTTACTTAAAGATTATTTTAGTAAATGGCCTGCTCTTAAACAAAAGCTAAAAAAAGATAATCAAACTATCCTATTGAGAGAAATTAATAAAATTGAGAAATTTTTACCAAAAATAAAATTTGTTAATCAAAAATTTCCACTTGGATTAGGCCACGCAATTTGGTGCGCAAGAAAAATAATTGGTGATGATTTCTTCGCGGTCATTCTTCCAGATGATTTGATCTTAGCTAAAAATCCCTGTCTCAAGCAAATGATTGCGGCGCATAAAAGAGTTGGTGGAAATTTAGTTGCTGTTGAAAAAGTTCCTGCAGGCCAGGTCAATAGGTATGGTATTTTGGATCCGGCGTTTAGTAAGGGCAACTTAATTAAAGTTAAGAGATTAGTAGAGAAGCCTAAGCCTAAATCCTCCCCATCAAATCTCGCTATCATAGGTAGGTATATTTTAAGTCCGGCCATCTTTTCTTTCTTGGGGAAAAAACAAAAGGGTGTTGGGGGGGAGATTCAGATAACTGACGCAATATCCTCAAGCCTTCAAAAAATAGCATTCCATGGCTTTCGCTTTAATGGAAGTAGATTTGATTGTGGTAATGAGGAAGGATATCTTGAGGCCTCTCTAGCTTTTTCGTATAACACTAGTAGAAAAAAGAAAAGTTTGAGAAAAATAATTAGAAAATATCTATAAAAAAGAAAGATAAAATATTTTGAAAATTACAGTTATTGGTACAGGTTATGTCGGCTTAGTTTCTGGCGCTTGCTTTTCTGAGTTTGGCTTTGAAGTAACTTGCATTGACAAAGATAAAAAGAAAATTGATGCGCTTAATAAAGGCAACCCACTTATTTATGAACCGGGTCTAGAGTCTCTTGTGAAAAAGAATATGAAAACCGGAAGATTAAAGTTTCAAAACAGTTTTACGGACAATATTAAGAAATCTCAAATTATTTTAATTGCAGTGGGAACTCCGACTCAAAGAAATGGCCATGCTAATCTTGAGCATGTTTTTGATGCGGCTAAACAAGTCGCACCTCTTTTATCCGGATATACGGTTGTGGTGAACAAGTCGACTGTTCCCGTTGGAACTGCAAAACGTGTTTTTTCTATTCTCAAAAAGAATCAAAGAAACGCAGATTTTGATGTGGCTTCAAATCCGGAGTTTCTTCGCGAAGGATCGGCTATTGAAGACTTTATGAGGCCAAATCGTGTTGTGATTGGCGTTGATTCATTAAAAGCAAAAA
>PARU01000023.1 GCA_002712065.1 Rickettsiales bacterium
TTTATTTTTCTTTACTAGCGTAGAATACTTCTTCTGCAATTATGTTCCATTTCAATCATTAACTTTTGGAAATCAATGAACATGTTTTTTACTCCTTTTGGCTACTTGCTCAGCTACCATATTGGCTACCCGAGTATTTACAGCGCTACTTTCACTCTCAGCTGTAATCCTTAGCAACGGTTCGGTTCCCGATGGTCGAACAATCAATCGTCCATTGCGACCGAGCTCAAGCCTGGCTTGTTTCAGGACCTTTTCTATTTTTTTCTGCTTCAAAACAATATTTCCATTGAGTGGAACGTTTTTTGTTAATTGAGGAAATGCCTGGAAGATTTTTCCGGCTTCACTAACCGACATATCGGATCTTTTAATCGCGGCAAGCATTTGTAGGGCAGCAACGGTACCATCGCCGGTTGTGCCGCAATCATTTAATATGATATGCCCGGAAGACTCGCCTCCCAAATTACAACCTTTTTGTTTCATTGTGCTCACAACATACCTATCGCCCACCTTGCTCCTATACAGCTTAAGATCTTGCTCTTTGAGATAGTTTTCTAAGGCCATATTGCTCATAACTGTCCCAACAACGCCTGACCCATGTAACTTTTTATCCTTTCTTAGCTGTTGAGCGATAATTGCCAAAATCTTATCGCCATCCAGCGTCTTGCCTTTGTCGTCAACTACAATAATTCGGTCGGCATCACCATCTAAAGCAATTCCTAAATCAGCCTTTTCTTTCAAAACTTTCTGGCAAAGCTTGCGGGTGTCAAGGGCACCACACCCTTTATTAATATTAAAACCATTCGGTTCTGTTCCGATGGTAATGACATCTGCGCCAAGCTCCCAGAATACTGTCGGTGCTATTTTGTATGCAGCACCATTAGCGCAATCTACAACAATCTTTAGGCCGTCAAGCCGAAGATCCTTTGGGAATGTATTTTTGACAAATTCTATATACCTGCCCTGAGCATCTTCCAAACGATAAGCTTTTCCTAATTTTTCCGGCTGGATTAAATCAGTTTGCTTAAAATTATTAAAATTTTCTTCTATCTTCTTTTCAACAGCATCGGAGAATTTATAACCCTCTCGATCAAAAAATTTAATACCATTGTCTTGGTAATGGTTGTGAGAAGCTGAGATCACCACACCAAGGTCAGCCCTTAAACTTCTTGTTAATAAAGCAACTGCCGGCGTGGGAAGTGGACCCAATAACACAACATTCATTCCCATAGATATAAAACCAGCCGTTAATGCTGGCTCTAACATATAGCCAGAAAGTCTGGTGTCTTTACCAATAACGATTTTGCGACCATGGCTTCCTTTCGGGAAACGTTTTCCAACCGCCAAAGCTACTCTAAGAGCCACCTCAGCTGTCATAGGGTTTTTATTAGCTACCCCTCTGATTCCATCTGTGCCAAATAATTTTTTCATATTCTTTATCTCACTTCAGTTCTTTATACAGATTGAATCACAGAATTCCAAACTGATATTGCCTGTTTAGTTTCAAAAACATCATGTACTCTCAAAAACTGCACTCCCTGATTCAAGGATAGGAGTCCAGCGCCAAGGGATCCTGCCAATCTTTCTTGCTCAGATGCCTCACTTCCTATTTCTGATATAAATCGTTTACGTGAAAATCCGACTAAGATGGGGCAACCAAGGCCATGAAAAAGGGTCAAGTAATTTAATATTTCTATATTATGTTCAGACGTCTTGCCAAATCCTACGCCAGGATCAACGATTATTTGTGATCTGTCAATTCCATGATTATTACAAAACTGAATTCTTTCTTTTAAGTAATCAAAAATATCCAACGGTGCGCAAGTATACTGGGGTGATTTTTGCATCGTCTGCGGATTGCCCTGCATATGCATAAGGATTACTGGGACACCTGTCTTTTTCACAACCTCAATACTCTCTTTATCAAAAGTTAATGCACTAACATCATTTACAATTTGCGCGCCCGCTTCCAATGCAGCAGATATGACTTTGGATTTTCTTGAATCTATTGAAGTTACGACACCTTTGTTTGACAATTCTTTAATCAAAGGAATCGTCCGTTTGATTTCTTCATTTTCATCAACAATCTCTGCCCCCGGTCTTGTCGATTCTCCTCCCACATCAATAATATCTGCACCGTGATCTAAAAGCGATAGACTGTGTGATAAAGCATCTTCGAGAGCCAAATATTTTCCTCCATCCGAAAAACTATCTGGAGTTGTGTTTACAATTCCCATAATTTTTGGTGCATTTTTCTCTTTAAGAATTTTAGAAAAATTTTTAATTAGTTTTCGCGGTGAAGAAATTTTGTGAAGATAATCCTCTATGCATTTGCTCACATCCTCACCTTCTTTTTTTGACCATGAAATCATTTCTTTTATGGAACAGACTCTTGTGGCTCCATAGCCTATAGATCCGCCAGGTTGAATAATCTCGCATAATGTATATGCAATCTTTCCGCCTGCTAATAAAAGACCATTATTGGAGATAACTACCTGATTCGCAATAGACCCATAAACTAAACCAGATGGTCTTAAATAGAGAACTGACCCCCTAGATACCAGGGGAATCTCTTTTTTATTTTTTTTTATTTTAACCGCCAGCTCGGCGCACATAGAAATACTAGGGCTAACTAGTGCCGTGCTGAGGCGTTGGTGATTTGATTTCTGGATCTCTGGCTTTATCTTTTTTTTCAGAAGAATCTTTACCGCCTACTGATGGAACGGAAGAAGACGGGCTTTTTTGATCAACGCTACTTTTTTTCATAAAATCTTTACCCTTAACGAGCAGCGCGACTTGATCCCCGGTAAGGGTTTCATGCTCTAGCAAAGCCTTTGCCAAACGATCTAAAGAATCTCTATTTTCAGTAAGGACTTCTCTTGCTTTCCTTTGCCCAGCTTCAATAATTTCTTTGACTTCCTGATCAATTAACTCAGCAGTCGCATCGGAAACATTTTTCCTCTGAGCTACTGAATGGCCAAGAAATACTTCTTCTTCATTATCATTGTATCTTTGGGGACCTAATTTGTTACTCATGCCCCATTCGGTTACCATGCTTCTTGCTTTATCCGTCGCCTGCTTGATATCGTTGGCCGCACCAGAACTTACATTCTCTTTACCAAAGACTATCTCTTCAGCTACCCTTCCACCAAACATCATAGCAATTTTTGCTCCCATTTCTTTTTTTGTCTCACTATATCTATCGCGCTCTGGAAGATTCATGGTTACGCCTAACGCTCTTCCCCTAGGGATAATCGTCACTTTATGAAGCGGATCATTTCCAGGAACATATATACCAACAAGAGCGTGACCTGCTTCGTGGTATGCCGTTAGCTCTTTTTCCTTTTCACTCATCACTAGCGATCTTCGCTCAGCACCCATCAATACTTTGTCTTTTGCATCTTCAAAATCTAACATAGTCACTAACTTCTTGTTTCTCCTTGCAGCAAGTAACGCCGACTCATTGACGAGATTCGCGAGATCCGCTCCAGAAAAACCAGGCGTTCCTCGAGCTATCACCTTTGAATCTACATCCGGTGCATTTTGTGTTTTTTTCATATGGACATTGAGAATCTTTTCCCTACCTAAAATATCAGGATTGGGAATAACCACCTGCCTATCAAAACGCCCGGGCCTCAAAAGAGCAGGATCCAAAACATCCGGACGATTAGTTGCGGCTATTAAAATAACCCCTTCTTTTGTGTTAAATCCGTCCATTTCCACCAATAATTGATTTAAGGTTTGTTCGCGCTCATCATTTCCACCACCCAAACCAGCACCACGGTGTCGTCCAACAGCATCTATTTCATCAATAAAAATTATGCAAGGAGCATGTTTTTTACCTTGCTCAAACATATCTCTAACTCTGCTTGCCCCAACACCTACAAACATTTCAACAAAATCTGATCCAGAAATTGTAAAGAAAGGAACTTTAGCCTCCCCTGCAATGGCTCGAGCTAAAAGCGTTTTTCCCGTTCCAGGAGCGCCAACTAACAAGGCACCCTTAGGAATCTTTCCGCCTAGTTTTTGAAATTTCTGAGGATCTTTTAAATATTCTACAATTTCTTCCAGCTCTTGTTTTGCTTCGTCTATCCCAGCAACATCCTTGAAAGTCACTTTCTCAGTATTCTCNGACAACATCCTAGCTTTAGATTTNCCAAATCCCATGGCCTTGCCACCACCTNNTTGCATTTGNCGCATNAAAAATATCCATACACCAATTAACAAAAGCATTGGAAACCAAGAAATCAAGATATCAAGGAATGTTGGGGANTTTCCNTCNGGTGGAGCCGCCTTGATCATAACTTTATTTTTATTTAACTTCTCGACAAGATCAGGGTCGTTGGGCGAATACGTAGNAAAGGTTCTTCCGTCNGAGAAATGCCCATGAATCTCATTTCCCTTTACCATTACNTCATTAACTTCACCAACNTTCACTTTGGCTAGGAATTCAGAATACGCNAATTGNACTTCAGGGCCACGNACCGAACCGCTAAACAAGTTAAATAAGGAAATAAGGATCAGGCCAANTATTATCCAGATAAAAATATTTTTACNAGAANTATTCATCTATTCGTAGAATTATACCCTTCATAATAGAAATATTAAAACAACAGTATTATATTATAAATCCTTATAATATAGATAGTTAAAAAAAACCATTAAACAACCCATGTTGTGTGCATTCCTAAAGAGACTGAAGGTTTAAAAGCTGCGCTTGAATCATTAAAAACTACATTTTTTGCTAATTTTCGAAAATTTAGATGAGGAACTGACAAAAGACTCNTGCCTGCCCATACAGAAGGTAATGCCAATTTCACTTTATACGGAATTGATGATCCTCCCGCATCAGGAAAAAACTTTAATACCTGCTTCAAGCCATCAGCACCCAATTTAGCACAATAAATCATGGTATTTTTGATCTTTATATCGCAACTGACCTGAAAACGATTATCCCAAATGCAAGACTTCCCATTTAACAAGATCTTTTTATCCTGAATTGAAGCCATTTCTCTGAAAAAAATAATCTTATTATCAGGAATTGATTTTTTTAGANATTCNATCTGACAACTATGAAGAGTNGATCCAAAATNTTTCCTAGAAGANCANAAGACTCTATCTAACTTCTCTANGTTTTTTAAACGAGGTGGAAATTCTTTTCCAGAAACACACATTAAAATATGTGATAAAAGTTTAAGTCTAATTTCCTCAGGTGCTTTTAAAAATTTTCCACGATGTAGAATTACATAGCCTTCGGGATAAATACTAACAGACTCAGCTGCNAAACTAGAAACATTATCCAAAATAGCCGCCTTTGCTCGGCCTAAATTCTTAGAAGTTTGCGATAATTTATTATTATCAATACCCTCTTCGCCCAAAATAGATCTTATGTTACGAATCCTAACTCTCTGAAAATTGGTATTTTTATTGGATGGATCTTCAATCCAATNTTGCTTCATTTTCTCTAAAGTAAGAATTATCCTTTCCTTTCCAAAGNAAAGAAAAGGCCTTAGAAGACGTACATGCTTATAAACTGAAATTGGTGCCATAGCAGATAGTCCATAGACTNCGCTACCTCTGGATAGCCTTATAAGAAATGTTTCTGCTTGATCGTCAAGATTATGAGCCAAACATAAATGAATAATACCGTTTTGAAAGCACCAATCAGTAAGCATCTTTAAACGNACAGATCTCGCGATCTCCTGAATCCNGGTTTTTGGTTTCTTCCCTACCCAATGAAAAACTTTGTAATTAATTTTATACTTTCTNAACCATCCTTTTAAGATCTTGATTTCCGCCATCGATCCTGATCTTAAATTATGATTGACTATGAGAGCCGTAAGTTTCCCATTTTTTTTCAAAACCCATTGTTGTAGAAGNAGTACNAGCAGAAGACTNTCTGCTCCCCCAGAAACNCCAACAGCAATCTCGGGGTTTGATTCAAAAGGGCCAAAATTTGAAANAATCTTACNAAACTCGCTANAGCTAATTTTGGAAAAATAATTGTCTATTTTTTTCTTCAATTCTTAATAAAAAACGCTAACAACTATTNCGTGATTTCTCCTCAACTACCCTCTCGAGNATATGGGNAGGAGAATCTGGAAACTTTTTTTCTAAAATAGTAATTGTCTTACATGCTTCGCCTTTTTTTTCTAACTGGGCTAATGACATTGCAAGNTTTAATAGAATATCAGGTGCNTTTTTACTGCTAGGATAGGTTTGAAAACCTTCGGCAAAGATTACAGCAGCCTGAGAGTAAGATTTCTGAGCGTAGTGAGTTTCACCTAACCAATATTTAGCATTTCCGGCCAGATCGTTGCTTGGATATCTTTCAAGAAAATTCTTCAATAGTTTAGCCGCTGAATCAAAATCTTTTTTCCAGATAAAACTGATAGCAAGTTCGTAGTGTTGTTTTGGTGTCTTCCCTTCGACTGAAAACTGATCCTCAGAAGATAAGTTATTTTCTTGGGGAAGCTGCTGCATTTGGCTTTTTGGCTCAGAAAGATTAACTACATTCATATCATCTTCATTCGGTTGAACAACTTGCAACGATCCAAGCTTCTGAGTTGTATATCCCTGAGTTTGATCGATTGGCAAATCCTCAAGCTCTTCTGACGTACTCAATGTATCGTTGAGAGCTCCTTGCAAAGCCGGATCTCTTAGAAGCTGATTACCCGAAGAACTAGGACTAGAGGTTAAGTAATTATTCAATGCATCTAATCTTTCGTTAACTTGAATAAATCTAAATTCAAGCTCTTCAATTGATCCTCTAATTCTTCGTATTTGATCACTGAGATCGTTAATCTTTACTTCGTACCTAGCCGTCAAACTTTTACTCATTTCCTTCGGAAGCCCCTTCAGCTCTAGAGAATCTTTCTGATTTTTTTCTCCTTTAAAAACATATTTTTGTAGTCCGTTAAGATCTTTTTCTAGACGATCCAACTTATCTACAAGGGTCTGGATTCCATCACTAGCTGCGTATGGGGCTTTAAACGAAATAAAAACAAAAGCCGTGCTGAAGAGAAAAAGTAAAAGAAACAATCTTAAAGTTCTTGCCATACCATTATTTTTTAAAAAAACCATAATATTCTATCAGGAAAAGTTTAAAAACAAATTAAGGTAAAACTTTGACAAAAATTAAACCCACTGCAAAAAAATCAATCATCCTTCGAAAAAGACAAAGAATGGCGCCCTAATCAGGGCGCCACTGAAAAACAAAGGTCAGAAATTGAATATCGCTTTATTACTCTAGAGGTAGGTTAGTTAACTACGGTAACTCCCCTGCGATTTTCAGCCCAAGAACCCTCATCTGATCCCTGAACAGCAGGTCTTTCCTTGCCGTAGCTAATTATATTTATACGACTACCGTCAACCCCATTAAGCGTCAAATAATCCCTAACAGAATTGGCGCGTCGTTCTCCTAAAGCTAAGTTGTATTCTCTTGTGCCCCGTTCATCACAGTGCCCTTCAATAGTCACTGTAACACTCGGAAACTGCTGCATCCAACTAGCTTGTCTTTCTAAAGTACCAGCGCTGTCTGCACGCACATTATACTGATTGTAATCAAAAAATATGCGATCCCCAACTACAGCATCAAGATAATGCTGAGTGCCAGATGGCTGGATAGTTGAGTATGTTCCGCCTCCGACTCCATCTCCACCAGTACCAGCGGCACAGGCAGAAAGAAGGAAGCCAAACATAGCTATAACCAAAAATTTAATTCTCATGATTGTTATCCCCCTGTTTTTCAAATCCTTAAGGTTTATATCTAAACATTATGTAGATAAGAAATACACCAAAAAGTGTAAAAAGAACAAGGTTTTTATAGGTTTTGTGCAAATAATCAGATGATGTTGATTATAAAAATAAGGCTCTTCTGAACAATATTGGAGACCAAAAGACTCTTTTTATGGTATAAGGGGTGACCAAGCAGGATCAGAAGCGCCTTCCGGAGTTTTTATAATACGCTTATTTCTGCCACTAAAGTCAACCATACGAATTTGCACATTTGCCTCTTTATCAGTTTTTTTGATTCTGTGGCTTACTTCATAGGCCAAAAAACGACCATTCGGAGCCCAAGTTGGGCCCTCAACCATAAATCCTTTATCTAGCAATCTTTCATCCGATCCATCGGGTCTCATAACTCCTATATAATATTCACCCTTCATAGACTTCGTGAAAGCAATATAGTCTCCCCTAGGGGACCAAACAGGAGTTGAGTAACGACCATTCCCAAAGCTAATCCTTTTCGGATTTGATCCGTCTGCATTCATAACGTAGAGCTGGGGTTTACCTCCTCTGTCAGAGTTAAAAGTAATTCTAGAACCGTCCGGCGAATAAGAGGGCGAAACGTCAATATCAGGGTTATTAGTTATTCTTTTTACTTTTCTGGTTTGAATATCCATTGAATAAATTTCAGTATTAGCTCCTTTTATGGCTTGGCTGAAAATTACTTTTCTCCCATCTGGGGAAAAACGAGGAGCAAATGTCATGCCAGGAAAATCGCCTAAAATTTCTTGTTTGCCCGTATCTAAATTATAGATATACACCCGAGGCTCATCCTCTTTAATATAGGATAAGTAGGTAATTGCTTGCATGTTTGGTGAGAATCTTGGAGTCAAAACCAGATATTTTCCATCAGTTAAAAGTTTATGATTCGCGCCATCTTGATCCATAATGGCTAATTTTTTTATCCTCTTTTTTGGAGATCCTGATTCAGAGATATAGACTATCCGAGTATCAAAATAACCATTCTCTCCAGTCAAAGCCTTAAAAATTTCATCGGAAATGAGGTGTCCGATTCTGCGCCAATTATCCGGCACGGTAAAATAAGCTTGGCCCGCTAATTGTTTCTCGGTCATAACGTCCCATAAACGAAACTCAGCTCGCATTCTTCCCTCATCATCAATTTCAGTTTTTCCCCTTACTAAGAAACGGGCATCTATCAATCTCCAGTCAGCAAACCTTGGCCTTAGACCCAACGCCTTATCAGACTCAATAAATGCCGCAGAATCAATAGGAGCAAAAAGCCCAGAATTTTTTAGATTATTGGATACGACTTCTGAAATATTTTTCCCATTCTCAAAATCGACAATTGCGATTGGCAAGGGTTCATCCGTTCCTCTGGTAATATCAAGCACAGTGTTGGCAAAACTTGAATGACTAAAGAAACAAAAAGTTAAAATATAGATGAATCGTAGTCCATTATTAAAAAAACTGTTTTTATTTGAGATCTTTTTCATAATATTTCTTATTTACCAAACATGTGTCTCGGATCAAAGTTAAGTGTCATAACTTTCCATTTTTCATATTTTTCCGGAGGCAGTTTCAGTGGATTACAGATAGGATTCTTAACCGCCCTTAGGGCACTATCAGCAGCAACTTTATAAAACGGATCTCCCATCCTTTGGTAACTTAGTAGTTGCGCATCGTGAATAGTTCCATCAGGATTTACATGCACTCGAATCTGAACGGATAAATTTTCCGCATCACGGGCCCCGTAGGGTATGTTCCAGCAAGGAATAAACTGTTGCCTAATAGAATCCAATTCACTAATCGATAGTTGTGCCGATGCATCAAATTCTTGCTGATAATTAGTCTTTTTCACATCTTCTTTTTTATCTTCTTTTTGATCTTTATCCACTTTCTTTTTTACCTTTATCTCATCAATTGTTTTAAGGACAGAAAGCATTAAGTCAGGCTCTGGGGGTTTTTTTTTAGATTTTTTTGGTTTGCGTTTTTTTACTTCCTTAGGTTTTGCAACAACCACTTCGGGTTTGGTTTCCGGTTCTGATACACTTTCGGTGTCAGGTAAATCAGGAACATCAACTTGATCTCGCACCACAGAAGTTTTTTCCATTTTATCAGCAGTTAAATCCTCCTTCTTTGAGGTTTGTTCTTCAACATCTTCCGGAATGGGGACATTTGTAATTTCCGATACGTTAGTAATTTGGATAGGAACAATATCAGGAGAATCATAACTTTTTGAAAATAGAGGAATGCCGATAAATAATAAAATAATAATAGTAAAATGAAATATAGCTGAATATACAGCGCTCTTGGACAAAGATTTATCAGAGCTAAACAATGAAGCTATGTTTCTATAGGCTCTAGTAAAAAAAATCATAATACCTATTTCCTTCTAGAAATTCGTTTATCACTAACTAACGCAACTTGATCAAAGCCAGAAGAGGTGATCAGTGCCATCAACTCTAAAACCTGGCCGTAAGAAATTGACGTATCTCCTCTAATAAAAATCTTATTATTTTGTTTTGCTTTTGAAATAGCTTTTAATCTTGGGANAAGCTGTCCCATCCCAACCTCNGTATCTTGNATAAATACNTTTCCTAATGCATCTATGCTGATAACTAGNGGTTCCGTTTGTTGAGTAATTTCCCTAGCCTCGGTCTTTGGTAACTCAACAGGCACACCAACAGTCAATAAAGGGGCAGTTACCATAAAAATCACAAGCAGTACCAACATGACGTCAACCATTGGGGTCACATTAATATCGGACATTGGTGGTTTTTTGTGTATGCCANGAGATTTTAATTGCGTATCAATAGAGCTAAACGCCATTGCTATTTTTCCTCATCGATTTGTCTTGATAAAATCGCACAAAATTCAGAAACAAACGCCTCCATTCTTCCAGCAAAACGGTTAAGATCGCTTGTAATTTTGTTATAAGCCACCACAGCAGGNATAGCTGCGACTAAACCCAATGCTGTTGCAAAGAGCGCCTCGGCAATACCCGGTGCAACGACTGCTAAACTTGTATTCTTGGTCATACCAATTGCTTGNAAACTATTCATTATACCCCACACTGTGCCAAACAAACCGACAAATGGAGCGGTTGATCCAACAGAAGCCAAAAAAGTCATATAACGTTCTAAAATAGTCAGCTCTCTATTCATAGTAGATTGCATAACGCGCTCTACTCTTTGTTTTAGATTTTCACCAAGCGAAATTTTCTGCTTTAATGATCTTTTCCATTCTTCCATACCAGCGCTAAAGACTGTTACCATGGGGTGGTTATATTTCGATCCAAGTGTCCTATGGAGATCATTTAAAGATCCCCCAGACCAAAATGTTTCCTCAAACTTATCACTCTCCTCATTAACAAAGCGTAGTTTCTTATATTTTTCTATTATGATTGCCCAAGACCAAAAAGAAGCGAAGAGAAGCCCTATACAAACACATTTAACAATTGGATCCGCTTGCAAAAATAGACCTATGATAGACATATCGGGAATTTGTGTAGCCGCTTCTGGATAAGCAAGATCTACCGGTGCTTGAGCCGCATTGTCTACAATTTGTTCAGCATTTTCATCCATCTTGAATTCCTTTTANTTCNANCCATTAAAAAATTTGNTTAACGCAGTNTNCAAAAACTTTGGCATTCGAGTAGGCTGCAATTTTTTATTAACACATGCAAGATGTACTTTTAAGTTAACCAAGTTCTGTCCGTTTCGACAAATGGTCTGATCCGCTTCGATTGCGGCGCCCTTAGAATTTAGAATCTCNGTTTTAACTTCAAGATGATCGTCAAGTCGCGCGGGTGCTAAAAAATTAATTTCACAACGACGCACTGTAAAAGCTATTTCAGACTTCTCAACAAGTTGCTGATAGCGGGGTTCCAGTAACCTCATCATCTCAGTCCTTGCACGTTCAGCAAATTTTAAATAATTAGCGTAATAAACGATGCCTCCAGAATCGGTATCCTCATAATAGACCCGTACGGGAAACAAATGCATCTTATTGGAGAAACGACCACAGTTAGCAACCGAATGACTTTTAGTTTTTTGATTCATGATAAATTACCAAACCGTTCTCCCCAAAGCGCTATAAGGGCTGCTTCAGCAACACCATTATCTTTTTTAAGCGGCCAAAGGTTTGCATATTTGGGCATCAGTTCCGAAGCTCTCAAAAGAGCCCCGTCCTTATCCGCAGGCACAACCATATCTTGTTTCCATATACGTGCCCTAATCTCGGTAAAAGGGACCAGCAGCGTAGCTAAGATCCCGATATAAATTCCATA
Organism: Rickettsiales bacterium; assembly: GCA_002712065.1. Lineage (GTDB taxonomy): Bacteria > Pseudomonadota > Alphaproteobacteria > UBA8558 > UBA8558 > UBA8558. The sequence goes on from PARU01000023.1 coordinate 12,035, forward strand.
CCCAAGGCCGGTACGAAAAGTAGAAGAGACCCCTTGTTTTGGCATTGCTTGCTGCTTTTCAATAAAAGCATGTTTGAGGGAATACTTCCTTAGCAAGGTTCCTAAACCTTTCGGATCAATATGACGTCTATTTTTATTTTTTTTACCCGCAACTTTCTCTTTAAAGATTGGTGGATATTCAACCTCAATATCTCCATTCGAATACCGAAAAGCTAAACCACCGCTTAATCCAGGATCGATACCTAAAATAATATTGTCCTGCTTAGACATTTTACGCCACCAATTTATTCATTATCTCTTCGGGAATATCATAATCCGAATAGACAGACTGAACATCTTCTAGGCTATCCAGCTCCTCAATTAATCCAATCACTTTCTGAGCATCCGACTCTCCAATGGTAATTAAATTCTTTGCTTTCCAAATCAATCCCGCACTATCCGGCGATCCAAATATTTTCTCAAGGTCTGATCTTAAATCATGAAAAATTCCAGTCTGGCAAAATACATCACATCCCAAATTATCAATAACCACATCTTCCGCTCCAAGATCGCTTGCCTTATCAAAGATCTCCGAAGATTTTTTCTCATCTGAAGAATAGTGAATTAGACCAACTTTTGCATACATGTGACTTACATTTCCAGCTTCTCCCAAATGTCCTCCATGTTTAGAAAAACATGATCTTATTTCTGCCGCTGCACGATTTCTGTTATCCGTCAAAGCATCGATAATCACTGAAACTCCACCTGAGCTAAAACCTTCATAGCAAATCTCTTCAAACGCATCTCCTTTTTGGTTATCGCCGCCCCGCAAAATAGCACGCTCAATAGTATCTTTAGGCATGTTCGCCGAATTAGCCGCACTAACAGCCGATCGTAAACGTGGGTTTTTTTCAGGCTCAGTAACTCCTGCACGAGCAGCAACGGTAATTTCTCGAATCAATTTCGTGAACACTTTTGCGCGCTTCTTATCTTGTGCACCTTTGCGATACATTATATTCTTAAATTTCGAGTGACCCGCCATAAAAACCTCAAAAATCTAATTCTAAAATATTCAGCATAATATACCCCTTACAGTCCAAAATTATATCAACTTTTTTAGAAGCCTAATATGGCAATTTTAGGGCATTAATCCAGGCTAGGATAACCAGTACTCGTTAAAAGTCCGCCGATTCTGATTGGTGTGATTTCTTTTACTAATCCATTCTCATCATTTAAATCAGCATAGATTGCACATAAGGTGGATTCATTGTCCGCTGGAGTTAATCTTTGAGAGGGAATTTTTTTCCTGAATCTGGAAATTGCCGAATCCTTATTCATGCCTATTACAGAATCATAATCTCCACACATCCCCAGATCAGTTTGATAGCCCGTTCCCCCGGAAAGTATTCTAGTGTCAGAAGTTGGAATATGGGTGTGGGTTCCAAAAACTATAGACACGCGCCCGTCAAGAAAATTTCCCATTGCATTCTTTTCGCTTGTTGTTTCGGCATGAAAGTCGACAACGATAGCAGCAACATCTTCCCCTAATCTAACATTTTGTAATTCCTTTTCCACAGCATTGAAGGGATCGTCTAACGGATCCATAAAAAGGCGACCCATAATATTAAGGATCAATATTTCTCTGCCATCTTTTAACTGACATTTTATCACTCCTTTGCCTGGGGTGCCTTCGGGATAATTCGATGGACGAAGAAGCCTCGACTCACCCTGAATATAATCGATAATTTCCTTTTGATCCCAAATATGATTACCAGACGTTATAACATCAACTCCTAGATCAAAAAATTCTCTACAATGCGTCGGATTTATTCCAAAACCATGCGCAGCGTTTTCTCCATTAACCATAACAAAGTCTAATGCAAGATCACTTCTCAGTTTGGGAATGTATTGTTTTATACAATCCCTCCCAGATCTGCCCACAACATCGCCACAACAAAGAATTTTCATTACTAAATATTCAAAAAATCAGAACTCTTTTATTTTTTGCTCCGTAATAACCCAATCCAGGGATTGATCATAGCTATTTCTTGGCAAAGGCTTCAAACAATNAGCTCGGCTTCTCTTTTTTAAAGCACATGATTTTTTGTTTTCTTTTATTTGATCAAGATCCATCTTGGATACGAAAGAAAGGATCGGCAGAGCTACAAATTGGACAATTTTTGAGCAATTGTCTCAATGCGCTTAGCAAGAGAATCTATATCGGCTGCTTTAACTTGTAATAAATCTTCCGTGTTTTTTTTACTATTTCCAAACTTTAAATCATATAATTCATCAGCCAGTGTCAGGCTTACCAAAAGCATCAGCTGCGCATTACTCACATCTCCTAGGCTACTAACAAGCTTAGAACAATGCTCTTCAACCATTTTAGTTAATTCAAGAAGATGTTTTTCTTGGCCATTCTCACAAGCAACTTCATAATTATTTCCATTTACACTTACTGTAACCTTGGTCATTTTATTTTCCCAAGCTCAATTTAATTTTTTCAATCACTTTACCTAACTTTAGTGAAGCCTCTGAATTGCTCTTTTTGATTGACTCATTCTCCAGATGAACATCTTTTAAATCTTTGGAAATTCCAGAGATCTTTGATCCAAAAACACTAGTGGCCTTTTCAAGGCTATCAATCGCACCGGCTAATCTTAAAACTGAAGTATTTTTCTTTTCTTCCTTCATTTTTTTTCTTTTTGTTATTAAAGTAACATGTAGATGATATGACCATTAACTGACTGACGTCAACCTTGGTGAGTAATTAATTGTGGCACCTTATGATATTTGTTTTCTTATACAGAGCCACACATTGATATATTTTAGAAAGGACTAAATGAAAGCTAGATTTGCAATTAACGGATTCGGAAGAATCGGAAGACTTGTTTTGCGCGCCCTTTACGAAAGTAATAGAAAGGATATTCAAGTAGTGGCTATTAACGATCTGGGTAGCCCTGAATCTAACGCACATTTATTTAAATACGATACGGTTCATGGAAAATTCCCAGGGAAAATCACCGTAAAAAATAATTCTTTCGATATAGGGTTGGGAGCAATCAAAGTTTTTGCGGAAAAGAATCCTATTGATTTACCTTGGAAAAAACTAAATATCGATGTCGTTTTGGAGTGCACGGGCCTATTCTCAAATCGCAAAATGTCAAAGAAACACATTACAGCCGGAGCGAAGAAAGTTTTAATTTCAGCTCCTGCGGATGAAGTAGATTGTACTGTAGTTTTTGGTGTCAATCATAAGCAACTTACAAAAAAACATTCTATTGTATCCAACGCATCATGTACCACCAATTGCTTGGCACCTATAGTATCTGTTCTGCATAAGACAATTGGCATAAACAGCGGTTATATGACAACGATACATTCCTTCACGGGAGATCAACGGATCGTGGATACACTACACAAAGACCTATATAGGGCAAGAGCAGCTTCAAATTCAATGATACCCACCTCAACTGGCGCGGCTCGAGCTGTAGGATTAGTTTTGCCGGAACTAAAAGGCAAACTCGACGGAACAGCAATTAGAGTTCCCACCGNGAATGTGTCGTTGATTGACTTCACATTTATCACGAAAAGAAACACATCCGCGAAAGAAATCAACAGTTCGATAAAAAAGGCAACAAAAAATGAGTTCAAGAATATTATTGACATTAATAGCGAACCTCTAGTCTCTATAGATTTTTGCCACAACGCACATAGTTCGATCTTCGATACTTCACAAACCAGTGTCGTTGATAAAAGGTTTTGTAGAATTTTATCGTGGTATGACAATGAATGGGGCTTTTCCAACAGAATGTTAGATACGGCCTCCTATTTAGCTAAATTGTAAATTGATTGGTAGTTATAGTCCGAAAAATTCTTAGAAATGAATAACCCTAAATGTGGAATAATAATTCATAATATCGTACATGCTCGCGCTGCCTTAGAAGCATCGTCTGCAACGAAAGTACCTATTGCGATAGTAAGCGCGCCTTACGCNGGATGTTACGCTGGTGTGTCCTGGTTTTTAAAAATCGAAGAAAAAATACAGAAAGAATTTTCCAAAACCAGAACTATTTTTATACTCGATTGTGGTGATGAGCCGGGGGTTGCGCTGGAAGCATTCCGGCTAGGAATAAAATTTATTTTTTTAAAAGGGAATAAAAAGGTTATAAAAAAAATTTCTGAGATTGGTCTTAAAAATAAAAGCTCCCTTTATCAAAAAAAATTAAAGATCTTGGATTTAAAAAATAAAATCAATTCTTTCGAACAATGCAAAATTTGGTTATCAAAAAAAGAGTAGATCAGAAAAGACTGTACCTAATAAGTCCGCCTAAATTAAAATGGCCATATCTTTTTAATACCGTCCAAAGATTAATGGGTTTCGGAATTATTTCTATTCTACAGCTAAGACTTAAAAACGAAAATGATGATTCGATAAGGCGCGTCGCAAAAAAATTACTTCCAGTTTGCCATAAAAATAATGTTGCCTTGATTATTAATGATCGGGCGGATTTAGCAGCAGAAACTAAATCAGATGGAGTTCACATTGGCCAAAGCGACATGCCCTGCTCAGAGGCAAGAAAATTACTAGGGAAAAATGCACTAATCGGAGTAAGTTGTCATGACTCGCTAGATTTAGCAACTCGAGCAGTTAATGATGGGGCGAATTATGTAGCTTTTGGTTCTTTTTTCTCAACAAAAACCAAAAAAAGAAAAGGAAGACCGACTACAAAGCTACTAAAAGATTGGAAAAGTAAATTTAAAATACCAACAGTAGCCATAGGTGGAATTGATCCNAAAAACTCCATTCCTTTAATAAATTCCGGAGCNGATTTTGTTGCGGTAATGTCTAATATATGGAAACACCAAAAAACTCCATGGAACAGGTTAGAAATTTTTAGAAAGTCTTTCGACAANAATTTAAAAATATAAATCTTTTGTGTTGTTTTTCTAGAACGTTAGCTTTAAATACCCAAATATAAAGACAGGAATGTAGGCAATGAAGATACAAACGAATGAAATTCGAATCGGTAATATTCTCGAAAACAATGGAAAGANATGCATTGTTCTTAAGACCNCTACATTCAAGGCCGGTAAAGGAGGAGCNTACATACAAGTAGAAATGCGTGATTTAAAGACTNGAAATAAAGTTAATGAAAGATGGCGAACTTCAGATCATGTTGACAAATTAGAAGTGGTATCAAGGAAGTGTTCTTTTTTATTTTCTGATGGACCGAACTCTACATTCATGGACAGCGAAAATTTTGAACAGTTCTCTGTAGAAAATAGCATTTTGGGTCAAGGAGNAAAATTTTTAAAGGAAAATATGAGTGTTACGATTGATCTTATTGACAATCAGGCTGTTGCAGTTCTGCTTCCAAAAACTATTTCTATGAAAATTTCTGAAACGGAAACAGCCCTCAAAGGGCAAACAGCAACTTCATCATTTAAGCCAGCAACACTAGAAAATGGTGTAAAAATTATGGTACCTGGTCATATTGAGGTTGGGACAAGAATCTTAATCAATACCACAGATAATACTTACTCAGGAAAGGAATAGNTCCATAAATGCTTCGCGATTCACCCACAATAAATGTAATGGTCAATGCAGCACGTAAAGCTTCAAGAGGTCTTCTTCGTGACTATGGAGAAATTTCTAAATTACAAGTTTCGATCAAAGGACCAGCTGATTTTGTAACGAATGCAGATATAAAGGCTGAAGAAATTATAAAAGAGGAACTACAAAGGGCAAGACCTGGTTTTGGTTTAATCCTTGAAGAATCCGGTAAAGAAGTAGGTCGGGACAAAGAGGATTTTTGGATCGTCGATCCGCTAGACGGCACAATGAATTTTCTTCATGGATTGCCTCATTTCGCAATTTCAATTGCACACGAGTCCAAAGGAGAAATATTGTCTGGTGTAATCTTTGATCCCTTACGTAATGAAATTTTTTATTCTGCCAAGGGTCTGGGGGCCTACTCAAATGATGGCAGAATAAGGGTCTCCAACAGAAAAGAGTTAAATGATTCAGTATTTTCCACTGGAATTCCCTGCATTGGCAAAGATCGACATCCCGCCTACCTAAAAATATTAGATGACATGATGAAAAGAAGCGCCGGCATAAGAAGATTTGGNGCTGCATCTTTAGACTTGGCGTATGTCGCTGCCGGACGCTATGAAGGATTCTGGGAAACAGATTTAAAGTACTGGGATGTTGCAGCGGGATCATTGCTTGTTCAAGAAGCGGGAGGATATATCAGCGGAATCGATGGTAAAAAGGATTTTCTAAAATCTGGGAATATACTTGCCACAAACTCTCATCTTAACATAGAAATTAGAAAAATTTTTAAGCAAATAGTTGGTGAAAAAGGTTAAGATCCATAAAAAAAGCATATTTTTTCCTTATTTTTTTGATAAATCAGCTAGAATTAAATAAACGACACTAGCCATATGGATAAAAAGAATTGTAGAAGGATCGATCTTGTTTAATATTAGAAATTACTTAAACCGGATGTTTCTTTTCTTAGCGATTATCGCTGGAATTATTTTTTCTATATATCCCGCGCTTTCAAAAGCATTCCTAGCTAATACAGCCATTAATGGCCTTATCTGTACCGTTNTTTTAATAGGAATGGTCTATGTCTTTAGACAAATAATGATGCTCTACCCTGAGATTAAATGGATAAAAAATTTTAACATTCATACCAAAAGTTCTCCCGCCTCCCCTAACCTCCTTGGTCCAATGCTCACGCTTCTTAGAAAACGTAAGGACAAAATTTCTCTAACAACATTGGGTGTTAGGTCTATCTTAGATGGCGTTCTATCCAGGTTGGATGAATCACGTGAAATTTCCAGATATTTGATTGGTCTCTTAATTTTTCTTGGACTCCTTGGAACATTTTGGGGCCTTTTAGAAACAGTAAACGCTGTTGGTTTAACAATTTCTAGTCTTGAGGTTGCTANTGGAGATTTAAATGAAGTTTTTAGTGGGTTAAAATCTGGTCTTCAGTCACCGCTATCTGGCATGGGTACTGCTTTCAGTTCGTCTTTGTTCGGGTTAGCGGGATCTCTAATTTTAGGTTTCTTTGATTTGCAGGCCGGTCAAGCGCAGAATAGGTTTTTTAAAGATCTAGAAGAATGGTTAGCAAAATTTACTCATCTTCCAACCAGCAGCACGGTAGAAGAAGGTCAGGCATCTTCAGTATACGTGGAAGCGTTACTTGAAAAGACAGCTGATAATTTAGAATCTTTGGGGAATATTCTTGGGAAGAGTGAAGAAAAGAATGCAAATCTCAATGAAAACATTGTGAAATTAAATGAACGACTAAATGTCCTGGTAGNAAGTATTGGATCTGGCCAAACCAGATTTTCCAAAGAGCTTAGGGACGAAATCAAGATCCTTACAAAGGCAATATCCAGTCTGGGATCAAAAAGATAATGCAGATTTAATTCCATGATCTCTCTAGTCAGAAAACAAAGAGAATCTATCAATATCTGGGCTGGTTTTGTTGATGCGCTATCAGCTTTGCTTGTAGTTATAATATTTCTATTGATGGTCTTTGTGATTTCTCAATTTTTCCTTCGTGAAACCTTAATGAGTAGAGATAAAGCTCTTGATACATTAAACATGCAAATCCAGAAATTATCAGAGGTTTTGGCTCTTGAGAAAAAAATGACCGGAGAACTTAAAGACGATATCAGTCGTCTAACAGTGCAACTAGAGTCCTCGCTAGCAAAAAGTATGGGTCTAGAAGAAAGACTTAAAGAGCAGCAAACTATTGCAAAAGAAAATATGGGGCAACTTCTATTGCGAGAAGAAGAGCTAGAACAAGAAAGGGAGCTAACTATCAAGCAAAGGGATGAGTTAGCGCTTTTGAACCAACAAATTTATGCGCTGAGAGAACAACTGTCCATTATTGCAAGTGAATTGGAATTAACAAAGGAAAGAGAGAAAGCCGCCAAGATCAAGGTTGACGAACTGGGTAAAAAATTGAACATCGCCATGGCTAGCAAACTCCAAGAATTAGCCAATTATCGTTCTGAATTTTTTGGAAGACTGAAAAAAGTACTCGGAGACAGAGCTGATATCAAAATCATCGGTGATCGCTTTGTTTTCCAATCAGAAGTTCTTTTTGATACTGCCTCATCTGAGATTCAAGAAGATGGAAAAAGTCAGCTACAAAAGGTCGCCCANACTCTACAGGAAATTTCTACCGAATTTCCTACTGATCTTGAGTGGATTCTTAGAATAGACGGACACACAGATGAGCGGCCTATCCAAAGCGAACGTTTTGCTTCAAACTGGGAACTATCANCAGCAAGAGCTATTTCGGTTGTAAAATTTTTTCTCTCCCANGGAATTGACCCAAAAAGATTAGCAGCAGCGGGCTTTGGATCAACCCANCCGATAACCGAAAAGAAAACTGAAAAGGCTTATAGACAGAACCGAAGAATAGAAATTAAATTAACGCAACATTAATTTCCTCTTTTTCCAACTAAATGAATAAAAAATTTATTTTAATTTGAATCCAAGTCTTTTTAGAATACGTTTTTCAATTTCCCAGAAATATCTAAATTCTCCAAAAATTGTACCGGTCACAATTAATAAAACCTGATAGATTGGAAAAAGTATAATGATTCTAAAAAACCAATATAAAGAATCATGATCCTCAAACTCTAACAGATGACTAAATATGTTGTCAGCAACCACGAGTGATAATGATCCCGCTACCGAAAAAACGATAAAAACTATCAGCAAACGTATATTGCTATCTACTTTAAAAAAGTCCCTTAGTTTTTTCATGGTTTAATTCATTTTCGACTACATTGATCCGCACAAGAACATCTTTAACCTTTACAGAAAGACTTTTGCCAAATTTTATATTGCATTTCTTATAACAAGGTTTAAAAAACAATTAACCTTAATTATTAATAACTGACAAATAAAACTTATCTAAAACTATAATTCGAATCGTGCGCTAAAAATATTTTTTTATCAAGAAAGCAAAAAAGATGGATACGGAACAGGACAAAAAAGAACAGGTAAAGGCAGAAAAAGGATCGGATAAAGACCCATCTAAAGAGCCAAAACAAGATGATTCGCCAAAAAGTGCTAGCAAACAAGATGGAAAAGCAGATGCTAAAAAAAGCAGCATAAAGACTCAAGAAAAGGATCCAAAACCTGATAGAAAATCGGCAGATTTTCACCCTGACTATCATGAAATAGAAGTAACCATGACTGACGGNAAAACCTTTAAAACGAGATCCACGTGGGGAAAGAAAGGTGACAATTTGCGTTTGGAAGTGGATCCAAAGACCCACCCTGCCTGGACTGGTGGAAAAGCACAAATTATTGATACCGAGGGTCGAGTAGAGAGATTCAATAGACGCTTTAAAGGCCTGGGAACATCAAAAACTTTAACAAAAAGCCAAGACAAGGATAAAGAAACGGATAATAAACAAAGCCCACCTTCTCCGGATTCTAAGAAATAAAATTCNAAATAAAGCTNACTAAAAGCTAATCATCATTGCCAAAAGTATTCTTTGCTGACTTGATTGATTGTTGCTTCCTTAGAATCATTTCCTGTATACGTTCAATTTCTGATTTCAGATCCTGGATATGTTCTTTCAACTCTTCAATGGAAAGATTTTCCAAATCAATTTTCTTGCTTTTAGTGGTAACTAAGGATAATTCTTCTTCGTCCATGGTTTAACGGCTGCTATTAATATAACCATTTACTTTAATTTATAATGGACAAGCTCTAAAAAAAAAGAAAGCATTTCTTGAAAAAATAGAAATCACTAACCAGTTAATAATACTAGATGATGCAAAATATACCTGAAACGATGAAAGCAATTAGTCTAAAAAAGCCAGGCACTGCTGAAAACATGGTGCTTGCGCAAACTGCAATCCCAAAGATTAGGGGAACTGATGTGCTCATCAAAGTCCATGCTGCAGGAATTAATATGCCCGATATTTTACAACGCCGAGGAAATTATCCTCCACCGAAAGGAGCGTCGGATATTTTAGGACTAGAAGTTGCTGGCACGATAGCAAGAGTAGGAAAAAATGTTAAAAATTGGAAAATTGGCGANAAGATCTGCGCTCTGGTATCAGGGGGAGGATACGCCCAATATTGCACAGCACCATCAGGACAATGTCTTCCAATACCGAAAGGATTTTCCTACGCTGAGGCAGCTGGAATTCCTGAAACCTTCTTTACGGTGTGGTCAAATATTGTCGATCGAGCAAAGATAAAAAAAGGCCAGTCTATTCTTATTCACGGCGGATCAGGAGGTATAGGGACATGCGCCATACAACTAGCAAAAGTCCTTGGATGCACCGTATATGTTACAGCCGGCAGTGATAAAAAATGTAAATTCTGTAAAAAAATTGGTGCGNATGAGGCGATAAATTATAAAAAAACAGATTTCGANAAGAAAATTAAAGATATCACTCAGAGAAAAGGGGTCGATGTAATTTTGGATTCTATCGGTGGTAATTATGTTGAAAAGAACATAAAAATATTATCCAAGAATGGTTTTCTGATAAATATTGGCTGGCAAAAAGGATCTAATGTTTCAATCAATATGATGCCGATCATGCTAAAAAGACTAACTATAACCGGATCTACCCTAAGAATAAGAAGCGTTTCCTTTAAAACAAAGATTGCCAAAGCTTTANTAGAGAACGTTTGGCCCTATTTTGAAAAGAAAATCATTAGACCGATAATATTCGAAACAATTCCTATAAAAGATGCAAAAAAGGCGCACAAATTGATGGAAAGCAGTAAACATATTGGGAAAATTGTTTTAGAATTGTGACGCTATTTTTTCATCAATTGAAACATGTTATAAATTAAACAATATGCAAAGGAATCAATGTCAAAACTTTTAATGCCCAAAGCTACTGCCGTGTGGTTGATTGAAAATACAACCCTTACTTTCAAGCAAATTGGTGAATTTACCGACATTCACGAGCTTGAAATCCAGGCAATTGCCGACAGCGAAGCGCAAGGTATGGTTGGTGTTGATCCCACAACACATGATCAGTTGTCATGGGAAGAAGTAGAACGATGCCAAAAAGATCCCCAAGCAAAAATAAATATTTCTGATAATCAATACGAAAGCCTGATTAAAAGAAAAAAAGTAACCAGATACCAGCCAATTGCCAAAAGAAACGACAAGCCTAATGGCATTGCATGGATACTGAAACATGAGCCACTTTTTAAGGATTCCGAAATCTGCCGTTTAATTGGCACAACAAAGTCAACAATTGAGGCTATCCGAAGCCGTAAACATTGGAATTCTCAAAATATAGAAGCCAAGAATCCGTTAGAGTTGGGTCTATGCTCAAGAGGAGATTTTGAAAAAATAATTGAAAAAGTAAAAAAAAGAAATGAAAAGGCATCTCAACAAAGTGATTCAGAATAAGAAGTCAAAAATTTTAGTGAGCATTATAATGGGCAGTCAATCCGATTGGAAAACCATGCAACATGCAGCCAAGCTTCTAAGAGAACTAAAAGTACCATTTGAAAAAAAAATAGTATCAGCTCATAGGACACCAAAAAGACTCTATGAATATGCCACCAAAGCAGAAACAAGAGGAATTAAAGTGATTATTGCTGGGGCGGGNGGTGCGGCACATCTTCCCGGAATGACTGCCTCTTTAACTACGGTTCCTGTTCTGGGGGTCCCNATTGAAACAAAATCCTTAACAGGTTTGGACAGCTTACTCTCTATTGCTCAAATGCCAGGAGGTATACCAGTCGGAACTCTCGCGATAGGAAANCCTGGAGCAATAAACGCGGCACTTTTAGCGATTCAAATAATTAGCATAAGCAATAAAAGCGTTTCATCGACTTTAAAAAAATGGCGAAAAAAACTAACGACAAGCGTAAAAACTCAACCTAAAAAATAAATTCTTTATAGGCGGTTAAGTTGACATCTCAATCTAAAGTAATTCAGCCTGGATCAGTAATTGGAATCGTGGGTGGTGGTCAACTGGGTAGAATGATCGCTATCGCGGCGCACAGNCTTGGCTATAAAGCTCATATTTTTTGTGAAGAAAAAAACTGCCCAGCCAGTGAAGTCACGAATCTATTAACCNTTGCGAAATATAATAACTTTAAAGCATTAAGNANNTTTGCAAAGAAAGTAGATGTCGTAACGTGCGAATTTGAAAACATACCTTTTGAGAGNCTTCGTTATATTTCTAAAATAGTCCCTGTCAGGCCAAGATGGCAATGTTTTAAGATTGCACAAAANCGCTCCAGGGAAAAAGAGTTTCTCAAAAAAATAAATATCGAAACCGCTCCATTCGCAACCGTCAATAACCTGGATGAATTATCAAAAGCACTACAAGACATAAAACCGCCCTGCATATTAAAAACAGGGCAGCTTGGCTATGACGGAAAAGGGCAAGTAAAGATTAATAAAAATACAAAAATAAATCGAATTTGGAAAAAGGGGGAAAAAAGCATCAAAATCTTGGAAAAATACATTGATTTTGACAAGGAAATTTCAGTAATCATAGCAAGATCCATTACCGGAAAGATTGCCGCTTACGATCCGGCTGAGAATCTTCACCGAAATCACATCCTTGCAAGATCTACCGTTCCCGCAAAAATTCCAGACAGAGTCGCTAAAGAAGCCAAGAAAATTGCCCGCAAAATTGCAGTCGAAATTGGACTAGTCGGTTTGCTGGCCATAGAAATGTTCGTAACCAAAGACTCTAGGATCATAGTCAACGAACTAGCGCCCCGACCCCATAACTCTGGCCACTGGAGCATTGATTGTAATTACACCAGTCAATTTGAACAAACGGTCAGGGCCGTCTGTAATTTAAAATTGGGATCCTGCAAAAGGCACTCCAATGCAGTCATGGAAAATATTTTAGGCAGTGAGGTAAGGAACTGGAAAAGGATTATAGGAAAGAAAAATACAAGGCTGCACCTTTACGGAAAGAATCAGTCCCGACCGGGGCGAAAAATGGGTCACATCACAACGGTCAGCCCACTTAAAAAAAGATAGTTTTTTTATCTAATGTTTCGTAAACCCGCGAACAAATTCACCACCAACGTCTTCGATCTTGCCCTTCAGGGCACCCCTGAGCTTTTGAATATGCATGATGTTTTCTATGCGCCTGTCAATAAATGCACTGGTATCACGAAAAC
>PARU01000024.1 GCA_002712065.1 Rickettsiales bacterium
AGGTTCGTCAAGGAAAAGGAAAAGGAAGCGTCGAATATTGGGTTTGTCGCGTTAAACCTGGAAGAATTATGTTTGAGATTGATGGCGTTCCTGAGGAAAATGCTGATCGTGCGCTTGAGTTGGCTGCTGCAAAACTTCCGATAAAAACTAAATTTGTTGGAAGATTAATAGGAGGTAATTGATTATGAAAATCTCTGATATTAGGGCCATGACTAAAGACGAATTGAAAACCAACCTTTTGACCCTAAAAAAGGAAAAGTTTAATTTACGCTTTCAAAAAACAAGCGGTCAGATGAAGAATACAGCTCGATCGAATATTGTTAAGAGTGACATCGCAAGAATTTTAACAGTTTTAAATGAGCAAAACGGATCAAAGTCGGAGAATAAAAAGGAGAATAAGGCCAATGCCTAGAAGGATTTTAAAGGGAGTCGTGATTAGTGGAAAAAGCAACAAAACCGTAGTTGTTAAAGTGGAGAGAAAATTTATGCATCCGACTTTTAAGAAATATATAACCAGATCAAAAAAATATGCAGTCCACGATGAGAAAAACTCATCTAAAGTTGGTGAGGTTATCAGAATAGTAGAATGTAAGCCAAGATCAAAAACAAAATCTTGGGAGCTTTTTAAAGTAGCAAACACTTCCTCATCCCCAAAGGATATTCCGGAAGAAAATAAGCGGGAGTCCAAAAAATGATTCAGATGCAAACCAAGCTTGAAGTTGCTGATAATTCTGGCGCTAGAATGGTACAGTGCCTGAAGGTGCTCGGCGGATCAAAACGTAGATTTGCTTCCTTGGGAGACTTGATAGTCATTTCTGTTAAAGAGGCTATACCAAAAGGAAAAGTGAAAAAAGGTGAAATACATAAAGCGGTTATCGTGAGAACGGTCAAAAGCGTGGGCAGATCTGACGGGACAAGTATCCGGTTTGATCGTAACGCTGTAGTTCTAATTAGCCCTGAGGGAGAGCCGATAGGTACACGTATTTTTGGTCCTGTTACAAGAGAATTGCGATCCAAAAAGTATACGAAAATAATTTCTCTTGCTCCGGAGGTTTTGTGATGGTCAAAAAGTATAAAATAAAAAAAGGAGATCAAGTGGTTATCCTTACGGGTAAAGATAAAGGCAAAAAAGGAAATATTATTGATATCGTAACAAAAAGGAATCGTGTTTTAATTCAAGGGATCAGTATGGTCAAAAGGCATACCAAGCCATCAGCTGCTTCAAAAGGTGGGATTGAGGATAAAGAATCTTCAGTACATATATCTAATGTTTCCATCGTAGATCCAAAAGACGGAAAACCGTCTAAAATAGGATTTAAATTTTTAGACAAGGGGAAAAAAGTTCGGTTCTCAAAAAGATCCGGGGAAGTGATTGATTAGGTGGAGATATGGTCCGTTTAGAAAAATTCTATAATGAAACAGTACGAGCGAATATGATGAAAAAGTTTTCATACAAGAACCCTTTATCTGTGCCGCGTCTTGAGAAAATAGTTATGAACATGTGTATTAAAGAAGCCACACAAGATACCAAGAAGCTTGATTCAGCTTTTAATGATATGAAAAATATTTCTGGACAAAGACCAGCATATACATTTGCAAAAACATCCATTTCAAATTTTAAATTACGAGAGGGACAGAAGATTGGTTGCATGGTTACTTTGAGGAAGAAAATTATGTATGAATTTTTAGATCGTTTTATCAACATTGCCTTACCAAGAGTTAGAGATTTTCGTGGTTTGTCTCCAAAAAGCTTTGACGGTAAGGGTAATTTTTCGATTGGATTGAAAGAACAAATCACTTTTCCTGAAATTAACTTTGATAAGGTTGATACAGTTAGAGGGATGGATATTACTTTTGTTACTACCGCGGGAACTGACGAAGAAGGAAAAGAACTGCTAAAACAATTCAATATGCCAATAAATTAGGAGAACTGTATATGTCAAAAAAGAGTCAAATGGAGAGAAATAATAAAAGATTTCAAATGGTTAAGANGTTTGCAAACAAGCGTGCAAAATTAAAGAAAATTGCAAATGATCCTTCTTTACCCCAGGA
Source organism: Rickettsiales bacterium (assembly GCA_002712065.1). Classification (GTDB taxonomy): domain Bacteria; phylum Pseudomonadota; class Alphaproteobacteria; order UBA8558; family UBA8558; genus UBA8558. Next base: position 2,053 of record PARU01000024.1, read on the forward strand.
AGAAAAATTTCAAGCTAGGCTAAAATTAGCGAAGGTGCCAAGAAATTCTTCAAAAGTNAGGGTGAGAAATCGATGTATTATCACGGGAAGATCTCGTGGTGTTTATAGNAGATTTGGGCTTTCAAGGATTNTTTTGAGAGAGATGATGTCAANCGGAAAAATTCCGGGAATAACTAAGTCTAGTTGGTAATAAGGAGAAAAAAATGTCTAGCACAGATCCTATTGGTGATTTAATAACGAGAATTAGAAACGGTCAACGNAGCGGAAAGACCTCGGTTAAAAGCCCTGGCTCGAATTTAAGAAAGAATTTTTTAGAAGTTTTGAAAAAGGAAGGATATATAGCTGATTTTGCNTCGAAGGAAATTGGAAAAGGAAAAGCCGAGCTCTCAGTTCAATTAAAATATAGTAACGGCGAGCCNGTTATTAAGGAAATTTCGAGAGTTTCCAAGCCAGGTAGGCGAGTTTATTCAAAAATACGAGATTTGCCAAGACATTACAGTGGTCTCGGTATATCAATTCTTTCCACTCCACGAGGCCTTATGTCTGATGTAGAGGCTCGCGAAGCAAATATTGGCGGTGAATTATTATGCAAGATTTTCTAATTTTTGGTGACCAATGGGCAGATTAAATAAATATCCTATAAAGATTCCTGAGGGTGTAGAGGTTAGTATAACTGATCAAAATATGCTTAAAGCGAAGGGGAAATTGGGTGAACAGAGTTATGGNCTGTCTCCTTATGTCCAAATCAAGATTGGGGAGANTCAATTNTTTGTTAANCTAAAAGATGAAAGCAAGGTTTCTCAAATTCAGGGTGGCACNATTAGGAGCTTACTGGCTAACTTAATTCAGGGTGTCGATCAGGGCTATAGTAAAACTTTAGAAGTAAGTGGTGTGGGTTATAGAGCACAAGTTAAGGGAAAAGTTTTAAATTTACAGTTGGGNTTTAGTCATGATGTGAACTTTGATATTCCTGATGGTATAGAGATCAAGTGTAAGANTCAAAATCAGATATCAATTTCNGGTATAAANAAACATCTGGTTGGNCAGGTAGCTGCAAAAATTCGAAACTTTANAAAGCCGGAGCCATATAAAGGTAAAGGGATAAAATATCAAGATGAAGTAATTGTAAGAAAAGAAGGAAAAAAGAAATAAATAATATGCAAAAAAAGATAGAAAATATTAATCGTCGTAAGCTTAGAAATAGATTTAAGGTTAAAAAATNTAGCGTAGGTGTNCCACGTTTGTCTGTTTTTCGTTCAGCTAGGCATATTTTTGGCCAAATTATAGATGATACTGTTGGGAAAACTTTAGTACAGGCCTCAACACTTGAGCAAGATTTGAGAAAAAANACTGGAGGTAATATTGAAGCAGCCCAAATAGTTGGAAAGTTATTGGCTCAAAGAGCGAAAGANTTGGGAATTAAGAAGGTTGTTTTTGATAGAGGTAGCTACTTGTTTCATGGAAGAGTAAAGGCTTTAGCAACTTCTGCAAGAGCGGAAGGCCTAATATTTTAATCGGAGATAAATTGTATGGACGAAAAAGTAAAAGATACTAAGGATTCTGTCGTTAAGANTGAACCCGTGAAAACCGATCAAGAGAAGGTAAAGGAAGATTCTGTCAAAAAACCTTCNCAGCACTCAGCTGGCGATCAGCAGAAGAAGAGGGATTTTTCGTCACAATCAAAGAGAAATATAGCGAGTAAGAAAAAGACGGATCCTATAGTAGAAAAAGTTAGTGGAGGGAAAAGATCTATTCAGGAGCCTCCAAAGAAGGAAGGCGTTCAAGCGGGCGGTGCGGCCAATGCTTCTAATAAATCGACTAGATCAGATCGTAGATTTGGAGATGAAAGACGTAGAGGAGGCGCGAGAGGCAAAGAAGGAGATGAGCTTTTCGAGAAATTGGTATTCATTAATCGAGTTGCAAAGGTCGTAAAAGGTGGAAGAAGATTCGGTTTTGCTGCATTGGTGGTTGTTGGTGATAGAAAAGGAAAAGTCTCTATTGGCTCTGGGAAAGCCAAGGAGGTTCCGGAAGCTATAAGAAAAGCGGGGGAACGTGCAAGGAAAACTATGTTTAGAGTTCCTTTGCGTGAAGGCAGAACATTGCATCATGACATCAAGGCTGATTATGGTTCTGGAAAAGTTGTCATTAGATCTGCGCCTCCGGGAACTGGAATTATTGCTGGAGGACCCATTCGCGCAGTTTTCGAGGCACTAGGTGTACAGGATATAGTGGCGAAATCTCTTGGCACCTCTAACCCTTATAATATGGTTAAAGCCGCAATCAGTGCTCTTAGAAATGCTCAATCACCGAAAATAGTTGCTATGAAGAGAGGAAAGGAGATTGGTGATATTGTTAATCGACGTGGAGAAGCAAAAGCAAAGGCTTAAAATATTATGTTAGACACAATTAAAGTAACTCAAATTGCAAGTGGTATTGGATCTACTAAGATCCAAAAAAGAACCTTAAAGGGTCTTGGTTTTAGAAAGCTAAATCAGAGCAAAACCTTACAGGACACTCCTTCAATCAGAGGAATGGTCAAGAGAGTCAAGCACTTGGTAAAGATTGAAACAATTAAATAATTAGTGGGAAAATTATAATGAAGTTGAATCAACTAAAGAGAAAAAATAATTCCATCAAATCTAAAAAGCGTTTGGGCCGAGGCATTGGTTCTGGAAAAGGAAAGACTTGTGGTCGTGGTATGAAGGGGCAAAAATCACGTACAGGTGTCGCAATAAAGGGATTTGAAGGTGGGCAAATGCCTTTACATCGGAGACTTCCTAAGGTTGGCTTCAGGAACTTTACGAGCAAAAGAATGGCTTGGCTAAATATAAAGCAGCTTCAAGATGCTATAGATTCCGGAAAAATGCAGTCTGAAAAAGCAATTACAGAAGATATGCTAATCAAATTGGGCATTGTGAAGAAAAATTCAAACGGAGTTAAACTACTAGGATACGGAGAATTAAAGTCGAAATTAAATATTACTGTAAGNGCATCTTCTAAAAGTGCTGAGCAGGCAATCAAAAAACTCGGAGGCAGCTTAATTGTGCAGCCAAAGTTAAAAAAGACTGTACAGCCAAAACCGGCAGAAAAAGAAGATAAAAAAGAAACAATTGCTAATGTCAAAAAGAATAAAAAGGACCTTTAATGGCATCGGTTGCTGAACAATTAGCGTCAAATATTAATTTAGGAGCTATAGCTAAGGCAGAAGACCTAAAGAAAAGAATTTGGTTCGCGCTTGGGGCTCTCATTATATATCGGCTTGGAACATACGTTCCAACTCCAGGTATTGATCCTAATTCTCTGAGGGATATATATCAGCAAAATGCCGGAGGTATTTTGGGCATGTTCGACGTTTTTGCTGGTGGGGCTCTTGGAAGGATGTCAATTTTTGCTTTGGGTGTGATGCCTTATATCTCAGCGTCGATAATTATGTCTTTAATGACAGCAGTGTCTCCACATTTGGAGTCTTTGAAAAAAGAAGGGCAAACTGGGAGAACAAAGATCAATCAATACACAAGGTACGCAACGCTTTTGTTGGCTTCGTTGCAGGGATATGGAATAGCGGTTGGTTTGGAAGGTATGGAAGGATCATCGGGATCAGCAGTTATTGATTCGGGCTATTTCTTTAGAATTTCTACAGTTATTACACTTACCGGTGGGACGCTTTTTCTCATGTGGCTTGGTGAACAGATAACGCAAAGAGGGATAGGCAATGGTATATCGTTGATAATTTTTACGGGGATAGTGGCGAACTTACCCCGCGCTATTACAAGCACTCTAGAGCTGGGGAGAACTGGGGCGTTATCAACTTTGTTAATATTATTTATCATATTCTTAGTAATCGCTGTGATTGCATTCATAGTATTTATTGAAAGATCTTATAGGAAAGTAATTGTTCAATATCCTCGGCGCCAAATGGGAAACAAAATGTTTGAAGGTGACAACTCCCATATGCCTTTAAAATTAAATACAGCTGGCGTTATACCTCCCATATTTGCAAGTTCACTACTTTTATTGCCCATGACTATTGCTGGTTTTAGTTCTGGGAGTGGACCCGACTGGGTAGCATCACTAGTTTCAGTTCTTGGCAGGGGGCAGCCGCTTTATTTACTTATTTATGTTTCGTTTATAGTATTTTTTGCTTTCTTTTACACATCTATTGTTTTTAACCCAGAGGAAACTGCGGAAAACTTAAGAAAAAATGGGGGATTCGTTCCTGGCATTAGGCCAGGCGAGAATACGGCTGTTTTCCTTGATCATGTTCTTACAAGATTAACCACTATAGGAGCAATTTATCTCGCTGCCGTTTGTATTCTTCCGGAAATTATGATGTCAAAATATTCGGTACCATTCTATTTTGGGGGAACAAGTCTTTTGATAGTGGTGAATGTCACAATGGATACTGTCACACAAGTTCAGTCACATTTAATTGCCCATCAATACGAAGGGCTATTGAAAAAAGCAAGATTAAGAGAAAGATGAAGCTAATTTTACTTGGGCCGCCGGGATCTGGGAAAGGAACCCAAGCTCAAAAAATAGAACAGAAATACAATTTAAAACAATTGGCGACTGGTGATCTGTTAAGAGACGAGATTAAATCTGAATCTAAAATTGGAAGAGAAGTTAAGAAAATCATTGATCGGGGAGAATTAGTATCTGATAAAATCATCATTTCTTTGATCGAAAATTCGATTGATAAGAAAAAATTTTCTACGGGTTTTATTTTAGATGGTTTCCCCCGTTCCGTATGTCAGGCTAAGGCATTGGATAAAATCTTACAAAAAAAGAACCTAGCCTTGGATATTGCTATAGAGTTGTTGGTTGAGGATAAAAAATTGATTAATCGTATAGTTGGTCGTTTCAGTTGCGCCAATTGTAGTGCGGTTTATCACGATTTTGATAATAAGACAAAAAAGGCAGGCATATGTGATAAATGCGGATCTCGTGACTTTTTAAGACGTAGCGATGACACTAAGGAAATTTTCGCAGAAAGACTAAAGGAGTACTATCGGTTGACTGCTCCCATAATTCCATATTATAAGGATAAAGGAATGCTCAAATCAATTAATGCAATGAAATCAATATCATACATCGAAAACAATATATATGGGATTTTAGATTCCGTAAAAAAACAGAATTAGCTAATTGACTTAGTTTACTAGTTCCCTATAATTTCGCGACCCTAAAATAAATCTGTTCGATATACATCTGGAGGAAGATTGGCGCGCATAGCAGGAGTAAATATACCGACTGATAAACGAGTTGAGGTATCTTTGACCTATATTTATGGGGTTGGACGCTCTATGGCAAAACAAATTTGTCAAAAAGCAGGTGTTCCCAAGGAGCGTCGTGTTCACGAATTGACCGAAGATGAAATTATGAAGATTCGTGAGACAATCGATCAGACTTACAAAGTCGAGGGAGAGATGAGAAGTGAACACACCATGGATATTAAAAGACTGAAGGATCTGGGCTGTTACCGTGGACTTAGGCACAGAAAAAACCTTCCTGTGAGGGGACAAAGAACACATACTAATGCGAGATCAAGGAAAGGGCGTGGACGGGCAATAGCGGCAAAGAAGATTGCCGTTTAGTTTTTGTCAAGAGCAATAGTTTTGGAAGATAAAGAAGATAAAAATTTAAGCGATAAATCGTCAGATTCGAATGTGAATAAAAGCGTCTCCGGTGAAGGTGACTCAAAAAATATTCAGCATACAGAAGAGAAGCCCAAGGCTTCGAACGCTACAGATAAAGAGAAGACAAGCGCAGGCGAATCAAAAACTGTTATCAAAAAAGCAAAAAAGGTAAAAAAAGGTAAGAAAAAACATATTACTTCAGGCACCGCTCATATAAATGCGACCTTTAATAATACAATTATTACAATTACAGATGAACAAGGAAACGCTATTGCATGGTCGTCGGCTGGAATCAAGGGATTTAAAGGCTCTAGAAAATCCACTCCTTATGCTGCTCAGATGGCGGCAGAAGATGTAGGAGCGAAAGCCAAAGAACACGGAGTAGAGATACTGGATGTTTTGGTGAAGGGTCCCGGCGCTGGAAGGGAGTCAGCGTTGAGAGCGCTAAGTTCAGTTGGTTTTACAATTACCTCAATACGGGATGTTACTCCGATTCCCCACAACGGTTGTAGACCGCCTAAAAGAAGAAGAGTATGAGATTTTTTATGATTAACCATTAATAGAGAGGAAAAATTGATCCAAAAAAATTGGCTAGAATTAATTAAACCGGAAAAAATTGAAATTATACCGGGTGAAGACAAGTTAAGAAACGCAACTCTTGTGGCCCAACCGCTAGAAAGAGGTTTTGGCCTTACCTTGGGTAATGCGCTTAGAAGAATTTTGCTCTCATCACTTCAAGGGTCTGCTGTTACTCACGTAAAAATTAAGAATGTCCTCCATGAATTTTCAACAATACCCGGAGTTATTGAAGATGTTACGGATATTATTTTNAATATAAAATCTTTAGCAATCAAAATGCATTCAGATACTTCAAAATTAATTACTCTAAATGCGAAAGGGCCCGGCGTTATTACAGCTTCAAAGATTGATATCGGTCACGATATCGAAATCATGAATCCAGATTTGGCTATATGTACGCTGGATACTGGTGCCGAAATTAATTTGGAGCTAAATGTAAAGCAAGGAAAGGGTTATATTCCTTACTCTCAAAATAGACCAGAAGAGTCACAGATTGGCTTAATACCCGTTGATTCTATGTTCAGTCCTGTTCGGAACGTTTCATATAAAATTGAAAATGCTCGTGTTGGTCAGGTAACCGATTATGACAAATTGTTGATGGATATTGAAACTAATGGAACGGTAAGTCCAGAGGACGCCATAGCGCTTGCTGCTAGAATTCTTCAAGAGCAATTTAATATGTTTATTAATTTTGAAGAGCCTGAGGCTTTACCGGAAAAAGAAGAAGAAGAAATTAAATTTAATAAAAATTTACTTAGAAAAGTTGAAGAGCTCGAGCTTTCTGTCAGNTCTGCGAATTGCTTAAAGAACGATAATATAGTGTTTATAGGGGATTTAGTCAGGAAGTCAGAAAATGAAATGCTCAGAACACCTAATTTTGGACGAAAGTCTCTAAATGAAATCAAAGAAGTCTTGACTCAAATGGATTTAAGGTTGGGGATGGAGATTGAAGATTGGCCCCCGGAAAATATTGAAGAGTTAGCAAAAAAGATTCAGGATCCGTACTAATACTGAAGGAGTATGTTATGAGACACGGAATAAGTGGAAGAAAATTTAATCGCACTAGTAGTCACAGAAAAGCAATGTTTTCAAACATGGCGGGATCATTAATTATACACGAGCAAATTAAGACTACTTTGCCAAAGGCCAAAGATCTTAGGCCGATCGTTGAAAGGCTAATAACATTAGGGAAGAAAGGAGGATTGCATTCAAGAAGGCAAGCGCTTTCAATGATTCAGGATCAAAAAACGATTAATAAAATTTTTACTACACTGGCAGAACGCTATTCCAGCCGTTCAGGCGGTTATACTCGAATCATGAAAGCAGGATTTCGTTATGGTGACTTAGCTCCGATGGCTTATATAGAGCTTGTTGAGAGAGATGAAGCAGAAAAAGGNAAGGAAGACAAAGTGAGGCACGCTGCTGAGCAAGCCGAAAAAGAGAAGGAAGAGCCTAAGCAAACTGAAGGTACTGAAAAAATGCCCNCTTCAGATCANCAAAAAGCAGGAAAGGATGATTCTGATATAAAAAAAGGAAAAGAAGGCAAGACTGAGAAGAGTGAAAATTTAAAAGGGGGCGAGAAAAAGCTAGGATTTAAAGAGAGAGCTAAAGCACTTTTTACTCCAAAAAAGAAAATACAAGAAAATAAAAAGAAAACTATAACCAGGAAACCCCCAGTATAATTTTTTGTCTGAAAAAAAAGACAAAAGAGAAAGAATAACTTTTTTTTAATAGCGATAAGTTGTAAAAAAGCAGTCATAGGACTGCTTTTTATTGGGGTGATTCTTGACAACACTTTTTGAAAAAATTTCTCCACAACCTTTAGCTGATCGGGTGCGTCCCAATAAACTGTCCGATATTTTTGGTCAGGATCATCTTTTGGGCAAGCAAGGTCCAATTGCTCATATGATTAATACAAAGAATTTTTCCTCCACAATTTTTTGGGGCCCCCCTGGTTCTGGAAAAACTACAATTGCAAATCTTCTGGCAAAATTAACTGACTATCATATAGAAAGTTTATCAGCTGTATTTTCTGGCGTTTCTGATCTTAAAAATATTTTTCAAAAAGCCCAGAAGAGGCATGAATCGGGAATTGGAACGCTATTGTTTGTTGATGAGATTCACCGCTTTAACCGATCTCAACAGGATAGTTTTTTACCTTACGTTGAACGTGGCACCATAATTCTATTTGGCGCTACAACTGAAAATCCGTCTTTTGAAATTAATAGTGCTCTTTTATCTCGTTGCCAAGTTTTGGTTTTAAGAAGACTTGACAAAGAAGCGCTTGAAAAAATTCTTAAGCGGGCAGAAGAAGTTTTAAAGAAAAAGCTTAATTTGGATGAGGATGCACGTCGTGCTCTTTTAGATATCTGCGATGGTGACGGCAGACATCTTCTAAATTTTATTGAAAAATTATTCTTCGTTTCTGTGAATGAGAAGGCAATCACAAAAAAAGATTTATCGACTATACTTCAAAAACGTTCCCCTATTTATGATAAATCTAAGGATAGTCACTTTAACTTAATTAGCGCTTTTCATAAATCTCTTAGAGGTTCAGATGTAAACGCTGCACTATATTGGCTAGCGAGAATGTTGGTTGCTGGGGAAAACCCAAATTATATTATTCGAAGGCTTGTTCGTTTTGCTAGTGAGGATATAGGTCTCGCCGATCCTAATGCTATGCAAATTTCGATTGCCGCGTGGAATGCTTATGATAGGCTTGGGAGCCCTGAAGGCGAATTAGCAATTGCGGAATGTGTTGTCTATTTAGCCAGTAGCCCAAAATCTAACTCCGTTTACAAGGCGTACAATGCTTCTATATCTTTTGCAAAGATCAACCAATCTTTTGCACCGCCAAAACATATATTAAATGCACCTACTAGCTTAATGAAGGATCTAGATTATGGAAAAGACTACATATACGATCATAATACAAAAGACAGTTTTTCTGGACAGAATTATTTTCCCGATGGACTTGTAAGAGAAGAGTTCTATCGCCCCAGTAAGCGCGGATATGAGGCTGAGATAGAAAAACGATTATGTCAATGGAAGTCCTTGAGAGAAAAAATAAAAGCAAAAAAGAATGATTGATCAGTCACGAGCATTCGTTGTTATAAAGAGCGAAGAGGGCGTTCGCTTGGATCGTTGGATCAAAAGAAAATTTCCCAATATCTCACATAATCTAATAGAGAGACTTTTAAGGCAGGGGAAAATCTTGCTGAATGGGAAAAGAACTAAGTCCTCAAAGAGAGTTATTTTTAATGAGAAAATTATTTTTAATTATAATTTTTCTCAAAATAAAAACTTACTATCAGCTGAGCATAAATATAAGGTTACAAAAAAAGATAAAATCTTTCTAAAAAATATTGTTCTTTATGAAGATGATAGTCTAACGGTTATTAACAAACCCGCTGGTATAGCTGTACAAGGGGGTACGAAAATTCACAGACATATTGATGGCATTACAGAGAGTCTCAAGCTTGTACATCGGTTAGATAAAGATGCATCCGGATTACTGTTATTAGCTAAAAATTCGAAAGTTGCCAATCAATTAACATTAGCTTTTCGAGAAAGAAAGGTAGAAAAGGTTTATTGGGCACTTGTGCAGGGATATGTAAAGAAAGTTTCTGGATTGATTGATTATCCATTATCCGATTCGGATGGTACAAAAGAAGCTTACACGCGTTACGAAGTCCTTGATCATGCAGCTAAAGAAATATCTTGGATTGGTTTATCCCCGATTTCGGGTCGAAAACATCAACTTCGTATTCACTGTGCACTGATTGGCCATCCGATTATCGGCGATAAGAAATATGGAAATCGCAAGAACGGGAAAAAACTTAATAATTTTTCCGATAAGCTATACTTGCATGCTTGTAAGGTTTTGATCCCTCACCCAGAAGGAGGAAATTTAAACTTAAGTGCGCCGCTTCCTGATCACATGCAAAAAGCATGGAAACTTTTTGGGCTTAATCTAAAAAGCTTTAAATTAGGAAATTGTTTTAGAGAAAACTAAAATATTTTTATTTAAAATTTTCTACCAAAGAGCCAACAAAAAAATAAGATAGAAAAGATATTCCTAGAATTGCTAAGAGGTTTAGTGATAGGCCTGCTTTTGCCATATCCGGGACAGATATTTTCCCACTAGAGAAAATGATAGCGTTTGGAGGGGTTGAAATAGGNAGCATAAAAGCACAGCTTGCTGCAATGACAATAGGTATGAGAATCAAATTTGGATCGACATTTATGACCGAAGAAAAGGCAGATCCTATTGGTAACAGGATGATTGCTGTCGCAGTATTGCTCGTAAGCTCTGTCAGAAAAATGACTGTTGCGGTGATTGCTAAAAGAGTAGTCCATAATTCCCAGTTATGGAATTGTTCTAAATTCTCGCCAATGATATTGGTTAATCCACTATCGGAGATTGCACCTGCTAGGCTTAATCCACCTCCAAATAGGATCAAAATTTCCCAGGGAATTGTTTTTGGCCAGTCCCGATCAAGTACAAAGATTCGTTTTTTCCAACTTACAGGAAGAATAAAAAGCGTCATTGCTCCGGTAATCGCAATGACTGTATCGGTTATATTAGTAAGACCTAGGGTTGATTGAATAAAGGGTCTTGATATCCAAGCTAAAGCAACAATCGCAAAAACAGCTGCGGTAGTTTTTTCTCCTTGGGAGATATTTCCCATTTTTCTTAATTCATTTGTAATAATTTTGTGAACGCCGTCTACTTTATTTTTCATTGCCAACCTAAAGGTTATTTTGGTCAAAGATAGCCAAGCGAGAATAAGCATCAGCAATGCCATAGGTATACCGATAAGCATCCATTCAAAGAAACCAACGCTGATGTTAAAGTGTTCTTCCATGTAGGCAGCAAATAGAGCATTAGGCGCTGTACCAATTAGTGTCCCCAGNCCACCGATGGATGCTGCATAGGCAATAGACAAAAGCAAGGCAAGACTGAAATAATCTAAATTTTTTAACTTATTGTTTTGTTTTCTTTCTTCAAGAAAATTAATAACTGATAGCGCAATTGGAAGCATCATAATTGTTGTGGCTGTGTTGGAAACCCACATACTAATGGATGCCGTTGAAAGCATGAACCCCGCAATCAACATGTTAGGTTTTGTGCCTGTCTTGTTTATTATATTGAGGGCAATTCTTTTATGTAGATTCCATTTTTGCATTGCAGCTGCGATAATAAAACCACCAAAAATCAACAGAACTATTGGGTGTGAGTAAGCAGTTGCGGCTTCCTTTATTGTCATAACCTCAAATGCCGGGAAGGCAACTAAAGGAAGCAAAGATGTTGCTGAAATGGGCAGAGCTTCAGTTATCCACCATATTGACATTAGGCAAGTTATAGATGCAACTATCCAAGCTTTTTCTGATATCTCAAAACGAGGTTCGCTTGAGATCATTAGCCCAAAGACAAAAAGACCAAAAAAAAGACCAAAAATTTGATATTTTTTTCTAGCAGTCACCATATGTTTGCTATAGTAATTCTCTTTTTTTCTTTATATCTTTTGGATCATTAGAATTACATTTAGTTGGTATAAAAGATAGTCTTTATGAAGAGATTTTATAAATCCGTTACGTCAAAAAAAGATTCAAATTATTCATTCCAGGTGACTCTTGATAGTAAACCGATCAAGACGCCTAACAGGAAAATTATTAATTTGCCAAATAAGAATTTAGCCAATGCGCTGGCACGTGAATGGAGGAAGCAAAAGAAAGTAATTCTGTTGGAAAAGATGCCAATTACTCAGCTTCTTTTTATGGCTTTTGATTACATATTGGTAAAAAAATCGAAATTTATTAAAGAAATGTTGGAAATGTATGAAACTGATCTAGTTTTTTATTGGACAGAAGAATCGGGTGAGCTATTGAGGAGGCAAAAAAGAACTTGGCTTCCTCTCATCAATTGGGCGGAGAAGTATTATAAAATAGATTGCAAGTACTCCAAGGGGGTCATGCCTATTACCCAATCTAAGAAATCTATCCAAACACTGAGAATTATTTTAAATGGTTTAGATCCCTTTATTCTGACTGCCGCTTATAATAGTTCAAAATTGTCAAAATCTTTGCTTGTACCGCTAGCAATGGTAGAAGGTTTCCTTGATTTTAAGACCGCCATTAAAGTTTTTATGCTTGATGAGTTTTATCAGAATGAGTGCTGGGGAAAGGATAAAGTGCAAACTTTAAGACAAAAAGCTATTGAGAAAGAATTAAAAGACACCTACTCTTTCATGAAGCTTTGCAAAGTGAGCTAGTTTGTTTATATTTGTGTGTTAATTTTTCTAGTTAGGTATCCAAATGCAAAAAATCCTTAAGAGGTTAGAAGAGAAGAGAAAACAGGCGAAGAAAGGTGGAGGGGATANAAGAGTCAAGACTCAGCANAAAAAAGGGAAGCTGACAGCGAGAGAAAGAATAGAAATTCTTCTTGATCCCGGCTCTTTTGAAGAATGGGATATGTTTGTCGAGCATCGCTGCAATGAATTTAATATGGCTGAGCAGTCTGTTCCGGGTGATGGCGTTGTGACCGGTTATGGGACAATCAATGGTCGCCTTACCTTTGTATTTAGCCAGGACTTCACCGTTTTTGGAGGATCTCTCTCTGAGAGTCATGCTCAAAAAATAGCAAAAATNATGGACAANGCAATGAGTGTCGGTGCTCCAGTTATTGGGTTAAACGATAGTGGTGGAGCCAGAATCCAAGAGGGTATTGATTCATTAGCAGGCTATGCAGAGGTCTTTCAAAGGAATGTCATGGCTTCTGGGGTGATCCCACAGATTTCGGTAATAATGGGGCCTTGTGCGGGNGGTGCTGTTTATTCNCCAGCGATGACTGATTTTATTTTTATGGTTAAGAATACATCCTACATGATGATTACNGGACCAGATGTTTTGAAGACCGTGACTCACGAAGAAGTAACTCACGAGGAATTAGGCGGAGCGAAAACGCANAACACGAAATCAGGGGTAGCNGATCATTCTTTTAAGAATGACACGGAGACCTTNCTTCAACTTAGAAGNTTTATGGATTTTTTACCCTCATCAAACAACGATTTACCTCCAATCCGAGAAACAAAAGATCCGGTAACTAGATCTATAAAATCCCTCGATAATTTAGTTCCAGCTAATAGCAACAAACCTTACGATATTAAGGAATTGATACACAAAGTTGTTGACGATAAGGACTTTTTCGAACTTCAGCCAGATTTTGCTGCAAATATAGTTATCGGTTTTGCAAGAATGGGAGGATCTCCAGTCGGTATTGTAGCCAACCAGCCTTTGGTTTTAGCTGGATGTTTAGATATTGATTCCTCAAAGAAAGCGGCAAGATTCGTTAGATTTTGTGATTGTTTCAATATTCCCATTGTTACTTTTGTAGATGTGCCAGGTTTTCTGCCTGGCACCTCTCAAGAGTACGGAGGAATCATAACACACGGCTCAAAACTTCTGTTTGCTTTTGCTGAAGCCACGGTGCCAAAAGTTACAGTTATTGTTCGTAAAGCTTACGGGGGGGCTTATGACGTTATGAGTTCGAAACATCTCAGAGGAGACATTAATTTTGCTTGGCCAACTGCTGAAATTGCAGTTATGGGGTCAAAAGGCGCTGTTGAGATTATTTTTCGGGAAGAATTATCTGATAAAAGAAAACTTGATAAACGTACCGAAGAATATACACAAAAATTTGCGAATCCCTTTATAGCATGTAAACGCGGATTTATCGATGATGTGATTATGCCACGTAATACAAGAAAGAGAATTTGTAAATCTCTGGAGATGCTAAGAGGTAAGCAAATTGAGAATCCTTGGAAAAAACACAGTAATATACCTCTGTAATTTCTTTTTTTAATGATCTCTTTTAAAGGAAATGTTCAAAAAAATATTGATAGCTAATCGCGGTGAAATTGCCTGCCGTATTATTAGAACAGCAAAGAAAATGGGTATTGCAACCGTGGCCGTTTATTCTGATGCTGATGCCAATTCTTTACATGTGCAGCTTGCTGATGAATCTGTTCGAATTGGACCGGCAGAACCTAGCAAAAGTTATCTTCAGATAAAAAAGATTATTAACGCTATGAAAAGGACTGGAGCAGAGGCCGTTCATCCTGGGTATGGTTTTTTATCAGAGAATGCGGAATTTGCAAAAGCCGTACATGCGGCTCGAAAAACTTTTATTGGTCCGCCTATTGGGGCAATCAAATCTATGGGTGATAAAATTGAGTCAAAGAAGTTAGCAAAAGAAGCTGGGGTTAATGTGATTCCTGGATACATAGATGTTGTGAAGACAGCTGAGGATGCAGCAGATGCAGCTAAGGAAATAGGATTTCCTGTAATGATTAAAGCTTCTGCAGGTGGCGGAGGGAAAGGGATGAGGATTGCCTATAATGAAAACGAAATTAAAGAAGGGTTTAGATCAGCCTCGAATGAAGCAATGTCTAGTTTTGCTGACGATAGAATGCTTATTGAGAAATATGTTCAAGAGCCTAGACATATTGAGATACAAATTTTAGCAGATATGAAAGGCAATTTTGTTTATTTAGGGGAGAGAGAATGCACGATTCAGCGTCGATACCAGAAGGTAATAGAAGAATCTCCTTCAATTTTTGTAGATAAAAGAATGAGAAGGAAAATGGGACTCCAGGCAATTTTGTTAGCCAAGAAAGTCGATTATTTTTCTGCCGGGACTGTTGAATTTGTAGTTAGCGGTAAGGATAAAAATTTTTATTTTCTTGAAATGAATACTCGACTTCAAGTCGAGCATCCAGTTACGGAATTGGTTACGGGGATAGATCTTGTTGAGCAAATGATACTTATTGCCGCGGGTCAAAAAATAAAATTCAAACAGCGCAATGTAAAGTTAAATGGTTGGGCAATTGAAAGTAGGATTTATGCCGAGGATCCATCTAGAAATTTTTTACCTTCGATAGGAAGGTTGTCTGAATATACTCATCCCGCAATTGAGAGCAATGCTCAAAAAAACCATATTCGCGTCGATACTGGAGTTGAAGAAGGATCCGAGATAAGCATGTTCTATGATCCAATGATCTCAAAATTGTGCACGTATGGATCTAATAGAAGAAATGCGATTAAAAATATGAGGGAAGCATTAAATGAATTTTGTGTAGAAGGAGTTTCTCATAATATTAATTTTTTGTCTTCGGTTCTTTGTCATCAAAAGTTTATTCGTGGTAATATTTCAACAAATTTTATTGGAGAAGAATACCCCAAGGGTTATAGCCCCCTCGATTCTGCTCACAAAGAAGAGAAATTATTAGCAGCAATTGCTTGTTTTGTTCATCGTAGATTTGTTGAAAGATCATCTGCGATCAGTGGGCAGATTACAAGACCAGATCTTTCCGCATATGCTGATTGGATTATTATTACGGGGAAGAAGCGCTACCGCGCAAAAGTTTTAGATTCTATAAATCAAGATTCTGGTTTTGTGATTAAGTTAAATAATCAAAAGTTTCGCATAATTTCTGATTGGCAATTTGGAGATAAAATTTTTCGTACAAAATATAATGGTGAAAAAGTCTCGGNNAAAATTCAAGGGAATTCAGACAGCACATATAGTCTATTTTACAATGGAGCTCAACTCGATGTTTTTGTTCTGAGCCCTAATAACGCCAGATTGCAAAAATTGATGCCTAAAGAAAGAGCAACNGATAGCTCTAAGTCACTACTTTCTCCAATGCCTGGATTATTAGTTTCNATTGCTGTTAAGCCGGATCAAAGTGTTAGGGCAGGGGAAGAGTTAGCAGTAATTGAGGCNATGAAGATGGAAAATATTTTACGTGCTGAAAAAGACTGCACAATAAAAACAATTGAAGCAGAAGCCGGTAAATCAGTTGAAGTTGATCAAATCATTTTGACAATGAAATGAGTGCAGATAGTAAGGAATCTTCTGTTCGATTGATTATCACTGGAAGAGTACAGGGTGTTTGGTACAGAGCATGGTTTATGGAGAAAGCNATTAATTTAGCTTTATCTGGTTGGATAAGAAATTTAAATGACGGAAGCGTTGAGGCTGTTGTTTCTGGTCTTAGAGAAAATGTTGAGGAAATGAAGAAAACCTCTTGGTCAGGTCCTCCTTTGGCAAAAGTTGATAATATCGATGTTGGAATTTATAAAGAAAAGATCGTGAATTCTGGCTTTAGGCAACTTCCCACAAAATAGTTCTAACCTCTTGATTAGAAGCTAATGATCTGTTATTCCGAGATGCTTGCGGTCGTGGCGGAATTGGTAGACGCGCAGCGTTGAGGTCGCTGTGGGATAATATCCTGTGGAAGTTCGAGTCTTCTCGACCGCACCAGGTATTGTAGTTGAGCTCTATCTTTTAGATACGCCGCCATATATTAGATATGTGCAACAGGAGCATTTATGCCAGATAAGAAGCAGAAAAAAACTCAAAAAGGCGAAGCAAAACTTCCGTTGACTGATCTTTCCCAGTCTGCGGCTGATTATATTCAGCCAGTTATAAAGGCTATTGCAGAAAATAAAACTGCAACCGTCAGAAAGATTATTTCGAAGTTGCGATCCTATGAGATTGCACACCTGATTCAAAATCTTAGTCAAGATCAACGAAGCTCTGTCGTAGAGATTGTGCGCGATAATCTTGATCCAGAAGTTTTGGCCGAGTTAGATGATACTGTTNGGGAAGAAGTTCTAGAAAAATTAGGTACGGAAGAGGCCGCGGCCGCGATTTCTGAATTAGATAGTGATGACGCAGTCGATGTTATTGAGGATCTAGAGGAAGAAACTAAGAAAAAGATTCTAAAGGAAATTCCCAAGGAGGAACGGGTAAAGCTACGAGCAAGCCTTTCTTATCCGGAGGAGAGCGCAGGTCGCTTAATGCAGCGCGAGTACGTTTCTGTACGTAAATCGTGGTCAGTTGGAAATATAATCGATTTTTTAAGATCGGGAAAAGAACTCCCAGAAGATTTCTATGATATTTTTGTTGTTGATTCTAAGAAAAAATTAGTCGGAAGCGTTCCCCTGAGTCGGGTATTGAGATCTAAACGTGCCCTGCCGGTTTCTAAGATTATGGAGGCATCTTCATTACGAATCTCAGCAGCAATGGATCAAGAAGAGGTTGCTTTTTTATTCCGAAAAAGAAATCTTACCTCAAGCCCCGTTATCAATAAAAAAGAAGAATTGGTGGGNGTTATTACTATTGATGATGTCGTTGATGTTATTGATGAAGAAGCGGGCGAAGACATTATGCGCTTAGGAGGGGTAGCAGAAGACGATTTCTATGGTGCCGTTATAGATACAACAAAATCGCGATTTAGATGGCTTTTTGTCAATCTGGGTACCGCGTTTTTAGCATCTTACGTCATATCTTTTTTTGAAAGTACAATTGATAAAGTCGTGGCGCTGGCTATTTTAATGCCTATTGTTGCTTCCATGGGAGGAATTGCCGGTACGCAAACGCTGACAGTTGCCGTCAGAGCTATTGCTATGAAAGAGTTAACTGAAACCAACGCCTTGAGGGCGGTTAGAAAAGAACTGATTGTCGGTAGCATTAATGGATTATTATTTGCTCTCATTACGGGACTCGTTGCTTGGTGGTGGTTTGGCGATGTATTAATTGGAACAATAATAGCCGCGGCCATGATTATTAACTTGATAGTTGCAGCCCTTGCAGGCGCGGCGATTCCTCTAGGGTTAAATAGACTCGGGATCGATCCTGCTATTGCTTCCGGAACNTTTCTAACCACCATTACTGATGTTGTTGGTTTTCTTGCTTTTCTTGGTTTAGCTGCGTGGGTATTTCTCTAAATTAATCCTTCTTAGTTACGGGCGATGCTATCATTTCAATCTCAGATCCCCAAAATGAGGCATCTTCGATTTTTATAATNATAATTCTATNACCCNGGCTGTATGTCAAAATTCCAATNTCGGAACGGACTTGAGCAATTGCAACCCATCCAAATTTTGGAAGTTCACTCATAAAGAAATCATAATTTTCTGTTACTGACATCCAGTTAGAGAAAACAAGTCTTCCTGTCCACTCAGCTCGGTTTTTTCCAATGACTANTGTTCGTTCAAGATCCAGATCTCCACCGCTAGGTATAGGAATATCCGAGAATTGGGAAAATGTGACCTCACTTCCCGGTTCTCCGGCNGGACCCGCTGATTGTTGTAAATTTCCGGAACAGGATGNNAGNAAGAAAAAAGCCAGAANGAAAGAAGTGCACCGATAAGCTANTTTTTTCATGGGGGAAAGNTCCTCCTTGAATNTTAACTTACAATGTTTAACATACAAATTTTTACACAAAAAGTATATCTTAATCAGTAGATAANTTTTCAAAGATNCTAATGTTGGTTAGTAAAGATAAATCTTGTTTATTAATCGTTGATATGCAGGAAAAGCTGTTTCCAAAAATGTTGAATCAAACGAAGATACTTAAAAATATAAGCATATTGATTGAATCAGCCAGTATATTAAAAATCCCAGTTNTATTTTCTGAACAATATCCTAAAGGTTTGGGCAAGACCATTGCTGAACTAAAAGTGTTGAAAGATAGCCTNGTTGTTGAAAAGACAACTTTTTCTTGTGGAGGATCGAAAAAGTTTATTAAAGTTTTAAAATCCCTCAATCGTTCACAAATAATAATTACTGGTATTGAGGCGCACGTTTGCGTTTTGCAAACAGCTATAGATTTAAAGGGTATGAATTATCATTCTTTTGTTGTCGAAGATGCTATCTCCTCGAGAGTAAAAAAAAGCAAAGATATAGCAAAAAAAAGACTGGGGAATAATGGTTGTGATTTAGTGAGCACCGAAATGATAGTGTTCGAATGGATCAAAGACTCGGGTGATCAAAATTTTAAGAAAATCAGTAGACTCATCGTTTGATTGCTAAATTTGCTTTTATATATATAAATCTTTTACAAATTTTGCATTTTCTTTAATAAACTCTAATCTCAGCTCTGGTCTTTTTCCCATTAAACTTTCAACGAGTTTGGCAGTAGTTTTTTGTTGATTTTTTTCTGATCCGCCATTTTTTTTCGTTAAAGAAACTTTGAAAAGTTTTCTAGTTTCTGGATTCATGGTCGTTTCTTTCAGATCTTCTGCAGGCATTTCACCAAGCCCTTTAAATCTGCTAATTTCTACCACCTTATTATTGCCAAAAATATTTTTGAGCATGCTGTTTTTGTCCTGTTCATCGTGGGCGTATCTAATGATATCCTTTTTTACAATTCGGTATAAAGGAGGGGCCGCAAGATAAAGATGTCCATTTTCTATTAATTTAGGTAGCTCCCGGTAAAAGTATGTCATGAGCAGAGATGCAATGTGCGCACCATCAACATCTGCGTCAGTCATAATGATGATCTTTTCATATCTTAATTTGCTTTCTTCGTATTGATTTCCAGTTCCGCAACCAAGAGCCTGGTTCAGGTCCTGCAATTCTTGGTTAGCTAGTAGTTTGGCTGTTGAGGCGTTCGCAACATTGAGAATTTTTCCCTTTAAAGGAAGGACAGCCTGAGTTTCTCTATTTCTGGCTTGCTTGGCAGATCCGCCAGCGGAGTCTCCTTCTACGATAAATACCTCTGTTCCTTTTGGATCCATTCTCGTGCAGTCGGATAGCTTTCCTGGCAATCGGATTTTTCTTGCTGAGGCTTTCTGATTAAGTAGTTTTTCTTCTTTCGCTCGTTTTCTTTGTAGAGCTATTTCAACCAGGTAGTTTACAATTTTCTTTGCATCCACCGGGGTTTTGCTAAGCCATATGTCAGAGTAGTCTTTGGTTGAATTTTCTATAGTTCGTACAATTTCTGGCATGGTTAATTTGTTTTTTGTTTGGCCAAAAAATTGAGGATTTCTTACGAAAGCAGAGAGCAAGAAACAAGAATTTTCAGCAATATCCTCTGAAGATATTAGAGAACAATCTTTTACATTTATTAAGCTTCCATAAGATTTTAGACTTCTCATTAAAGCTGACTTAAAAGCAATCTCGTGGCTGCCGCCTTCCGGCGTTGGTACGGTATTACAGAACGAATCTTTAAATAACAGTTTTGTATTGCTATTTTCTAACCATGAAATTACCCACTCTATCGTACCGTGATCATCCGGTAACTTGACCTTGCCATAAAAGGGCTCCATGATTTGGTTTTCGGTTCCGAGTCTTTGATTAGCATATTCTAAGATTCCCCCAGGATAGTGGATCTTAGTCTTTGAAGGAGTGGATCTATTGTTGCTTTGTTTCTTTTTTACTAAAACACTATCACATGACCATTCTATTTTAACTTTAGGGAATAAGAAGCATTTTGAGTTGGCTATTTGATAGA
>PARU01000025.1 GCA_002712065.1 Rickettsiales bacterium
TTACAATTTTTTGTAAAGCCTGTTTTTCAAAACTATCTGGAAAGACTCTGAGAGAATCTATGGCAATTGATGCAAAAAACTGGGCCCTTTTAACGCTGTCTTCTATAGCGTTTCTCAGATTCATAATTCTTATCGCTTTTTTAAAATCTCTGGGGGTTTGTTTCTTTTCTTCCATAGTTTTGTGCCAGAATGATCGTTCTTTCTCATTACCACGGCTATAAGCTAGTATAACAGGTAAGGACATTTTCCCCGATCGAAAATCCTCACCAATGACTTTACCAAACTTTTTTTTGTTGGAGATATAATCAAGCACATCATCAATAATTTGGAAAGCATTACCAAGGTTCAAGCCAAAGTTTTTTAATGCATNTCTTTCTTTATGAGATTGGTCCGAAATAATAGCCCCAACTTCGCATGCTGAGGAAAAAAGTTGTGCTGTTTTTGATTTAATGACATCTAGGTACACGGCTTCAGAAATTTCAATATCTCTCGANGTTGTTAATTCTAGNATTTCTCCTTCGGCAATAATAGAAGCTGTGTTTGATAGAGTTTTTAATATTTCCATTGAACCATCAGAAACCATGAGATCAAAAGCACGACTTAGAAGAAAGTCCCCAACTAAAATNCTAGCCTTGTTGCCCCAAACTGCATTGGCGGTCTTCTTACCACGACGCAAGAACCCTTCATCAACGACATCATCATGTAGCAGAGTTGCGGAGTGGATTAACTCAATACATGCAGCTAGTTTGAGATGCCTGTTTTCTTGATGGTCGAATAATTTGGTGGAAAATATGGTTAGGCTGGGTCGAATTCGCTTGCCACCGTTGAAAAGTAAATGGTTAGCAAGTTCAGGGATTAGTGGGATTGAGCTTTGGGTGCTTTGTTTGATAATTTCATCTACTAAATTTATTTCACCTTTGATTGGCGAGACGATTTGTTCGAGCTTATCAAATGATTTTGAATAATCTTTAGTTTTGAGTTGAACTATTTGAACCAAAACTTATCTCCATTTCATAATTTTGATGATATTATAAAATAATCTTTTTTGTGTTATGGTCTAAAACTCGACCAATGTCAAAACTTGATGATAAATTTTTTAGCGTAGATAGTCTAGTGGGCGGAAAAGTAAAACTTTTTCAACCAAAGAGTGGCTATCGTGTATCAATAGACTCTGTATTGCTCTCTGCTTCAGTTCCCGCGAGTGTTGGTGATAGAGTTCTAGATTTAGGCTCAGGTGTTGGTGCAGCGNCTTTGTGTTTAGCNAGGAGAGTGGGNGGTTGTGAAATCATAGGCGTTGAGATACAAAGTGATCTTATTGAATTTGCTCAGAGAAATANTATCGAGAATAAANTTAATGATCGTCTAAANTTTTTTNTGGGTGATATAGCNAAGCCACCTGAAAGNATTAGGAATNATAGCTTTGANCATGTTATGGCTAATCCTCCATTTTTTAAAATAGGTGAAGTTGTAAATTCTCCTTATCTTTCAAAAAATATTTCCAAAATTGAAAATGGTGTAAATATTTCGAGTTGGGTGGATTTGGGAATANGGAAATTAAAAAGAAATGGAACTATTACTTTTATCTTTAGGAATGATCGTTTAAATGAAATATTNCAGGCTTTCGGAAGAAAGATTGGTAATATATCAATATTTCCCCTAGTTTCCAAAAAAGGAGGCCAGGCGAAAAGAGTTATTGTTCATGGTCGTAAAGGAGGGCGTATACAGGTTACTAAGAAGACAGGTATAATTTTACATAATAAAGATGGTAAATTTAGAAAGAAAACGGAGAAAATTTTACGACATGGGGANCAATTATTTTTATAATTTTCTTACTTAAAGTTTAGTTTGTTATGAGAAAAAATAAGGAAAAAAAGAGCATAACTTTTCAAAGCCTGATTTTCGAGTTACAAAAATTTTGGGAGAGCAGGAAATGTATTATTTTGCAACCCTATGATACGGAGATGGGCGCGGGTACTTTTCATCCGGCGACTGCTTTGAGAGTTCTTGGCCCTAAGCACTGGAGGGCGGCATTTTTGCAACCTTGCAGAAGGCCTATGGATGGTCGTTATGGAGATAATCCNAATCGTCTTCAGCACTATTATCAGTTTCAAGTAATTTTGAAACCATCACCTNGGGATTCACAGGAACTATATCTTGAGAGTCTTCGGCACTTGGGAATTAATGTTCAAAAACATGATATAAAATTTATTGAGGATGATTGGGAAAGNCCTACATTAGGTGCCTCAGGTTTGGGGTGGGAAGTATGGTGTGATGGCTTAGAAATAACCCAATTTACCTATTTTCAACAAATGGCCGGGATAGAGTGTAAACCCGTTTCACTTGAACTGACTTACGGTTTAGAAAGGCTGGCTATGTATCTACAAGGCACAGATAATGTGTTTAAAATCAAATGGAATGAAGAGGGCGTCACCTATGGTGATATTTATTTGCAGAGNGAAAAAGAGTTTTCATCCTACAATTTTGAAAAAGCCAACGTTGANATTTTAACGAATCAATTCAATGAACTTGAAAATGAATGTTCTGTTTTGATTGATTCTAACTTACCTCTTCCTGCTTATGAGCAATGCATCAAAGCGAGTCATGTTTTTAATCTTTTAGACTCCAGAGGGTCCATATCTGTAGCTGACCGNGCTTCATATATACTGAGGATACGAAACATGGTAAGGGAAACATGCCTGCGGTGGCTGCAAGAAAAAGAAAAATGATTGAATTTTTTTTGGAAATAGCCTCCGAAGAAATACCACCGCGTATGCAAAAAANATCACTACACGATTTAGAAGAGATTTTTTGCAAAAATTTGGCAAAAATGAATTTATCTTACGAGAAGTCGAAAACTTATATTACCTCTAGGCGTATGGCTTTGATAATTAGTGGTCTGCCNNTTCGGCAGCAGGATGTTGTGGAAGAAAAAAGAGGACCGGGAGTTTATGCGGATAAAAAAGCAATTACGGGTTTTCTTAAGTCAAACAGCATAAGTATTAATCAATGCATAAAGAAGTCCGTTAAAGGCAAAGAATATTATTTTGCAACAATCACTAACAAAGGCTCGAAAACCGAGGATATAATAGAGAAAATTCTTGATATAACTTTCAAGAGCCTGGTTTGGCCGAAATCAATGCGTTGGGGAGAAGGATCGGATCGATGGGTGAGGCCAATAAAAAATTTAGTCTGTATTTTTAACGGAAAAACCGTTCCTTTTTCTTACGCTTCTATTGATTCCACAAACGTTACAACTGGACATAGGTTTTTGAATCCAAAAAGCTTCGTGGTGAAGGATTCTGAAGGATATATATCTAAATTATACCAATCGAAGGTAATTATTGATCAGGAAAAACGCAAGAAGACGCTTGAAGATCAGTTAAAGAAAAAAGCTACAGAAAAAAAACTTAGCTTAGCGCTTGATGACTCTTTGTTGGAGGAGCTTAATGGGTTAGTTGAATGGCCTGTTGTTTTCACAGGCTCTATTAATCCNAGTCACATGAAGCTTCCGGAAGAAATAATCATTTCTGTTCTGCAAAAACAGCAAAAATATATTCCATTGCTTAAGAAGGACAAGAAAATATCGCAATATTTTTTAATAGTTTGTGATCGTGAGGAAGGGGAGTACTCAAATGAAATAGTTTCGGGTAATGAGAGAGTNCTCAGCGCGAGATTAGAGGATGCAAGCTTTTTTTGGAAGCAGGACGTGAGTACGCCTTTGGAAGACTTTGTTCCGGAACTTAAAAAACGAACATTTCACAGCAAATTGGGTAGTATGGAGGAAAAAAGAGAGAGAATGACCAGACTTGCTCTCGCTATTTCCGATTATATTTCTGAGAAAGATGTTGAGAAAGTGAAAAGGGCCTGCTTTTTGGCAAAGGCCGATTTAAATTCACAGATGGTTAATCAATTTCCTGAATTGCAAGGGATTATTGGAGGNTTATATTCAGAATTTGATAAGGAAGATCCATCCGTTGTTGCTGCAATTGCTGAGCACTATTCTCCCATTGGGCCAAAGGATCAAATTCCATCTTCTTCACTGGGCACTATTATTTCTTTGGCTGACAAGATTGATAATTTACTAGCTCTTTTTAGTATTGGTGAAAAACCTACAGGATCAAAGGATCCTTTTGCTCTGCGCAGAAGCGCATTAGGAATAATAAGGATTATATTGAAGAAAAAAATTAAATTACCCTTATTGAAAATTTTGAAGCAATCAAACTTTAATTCAGAAAAATTAGCGGTTGAAATCTTAGATTTTCTTAAAGAAAGACTAAAAGTTTTTTTGAGGGAATCAGGATTTAGACATGATTTTNTTGATGCTGTTTATGGTGTTAAGGAGGATGATCTGACTCGATTAATGCAGAGAATGAACGCTATTAAGGCTTTTATTCAAACAAAAGAGGGCGCGGATCTATTAGCGGCTTTTCATCGGGCGAGCAGTATACTTTCCTCGGATCAAAAAAATGGAGAGGAGTTATCCGATATAGTTATTGATAGTAGTTTATTGGTAGAAAAAGAGGAGAAGCAGCTTTTTAGGACACTTTCAGAGACCATTGAGTTAAGCCGAGAAAAATTGAGAAGTAATGACTATGAAGCCACCATGGCTTTATTTTCCAAACTACGTCAGCCTTTGGATAACTTTTTTGATAATGTAATGGTCAATTGCGAAGATCAAAAAGTAAAGTTGAATCGGCTGAGATTGCTATCATCCTTTTGTACCACTGTTAGTCTTATTGCGGATTTTTCAAAGATTAGGGTATAGAAATTGAACAAAACCAATTCTATTTCTTTGGCAAAAATTCTAAAAAGCGATAAAAATGCTTTGGCTGAGGCTTTGGTTTCTCTCGAAACCGATCCTGAATCAAAAACAACATTTCAGCTTTTGGCAAAAGCATACGATAATTGCCGGGGTCACGTTATAGGAGTTACTGGCCCTCCTGGTGTTGGAAAATCAACTCTTTTGAGCGAATTAATAAAAAAGAACAGAGAATTAAAAAAAACTGTAGGAGTGATTGCTGTTGATCCTTCCTCGCAATCATCGGGCGGATCTCTCTTGGGTGACCGAATTCGACTTATGACCGATCCTGATGATAAAAATATTTTTATTCGATCAATGGCGGCCCGGGATCATTTGGGAGGTGTGGCTTCTATTACTTTTCCATCAATGGTTGTTATGCGCGCCGTCTTTGATGTTGTTTTTATCGAAACTGTGGGAGTTGGTCAGTCAGAGACTGAGATCGAAAAGATAGTTGATACGGTTGTTTTTTGTGTTCAGCCCGATTCAGGAGATAATATTCAATTCATGAAAGCCGGAATTGTTGAGATACCGGACATCATAACCGTTACTAAAAGCGATGTTGGAATGTCTGCAAAAAAAACTGAAGCAGAAATAAAGAACTCATTACGACTTTCAAAGAACAGTCAAAATTTGAATTCCAACTGGATAATTCCCGTTATGTTATCTTCTTCGTTTAAAGGAAAAGGTTTATCAACTCTTATTAGATTGATGAGCAAGCATTTTGTGTGGTTGAAAAAAAATAACAATTTGTTATTTCAAAGGAATGGGCAAAGTATAAAGTGGTTTAGAGATCATGTGCGAGAGGAATACGGAAAAGCGGGAATCAGTAAAGCCAAAAAATTTATTACAAATTTAGAAACTAATCCCTTTGCAAAATTCCATGCTATTTTGAAAAAACTATAGACCCATTTTCAGTTAAATTTTAATCCAATCAGGAAGAATGGGCGTAAGCGTTTTTCCCTGAGAAACAAATGATTTTCCGGTTCTTTTTTGCTCCTTAAGGCAGTCTATTTTCAATAAGGCGATTGCATAATTACCAATACCGCTGCGTACGGTTCCGGCGAATTCTTTTTGAAAGAAAACCTCCGATTCTCTTTCTGGACAAGAGTCTTTGCTTTTGACAGGGATTAATCTTTGTTTCAGTAGTGCTCTGAATTTAGTTCTAGCGGTTAATTCCTGACCTAAATAACAACCTTTTTCCCAGTCAATACCATTTAATTCATTAAGGCCGCTTTCCATTAGAAGGCCTTTTTCAATTTCTATATCTCGCGATCCGTCAGGAACTCCAAGAGGAATACGTAGTTTTTCGTAGTCGTCAAAGGTCGCACTAGTAAATCCCTTTTTCCTAAAGAATTCTTCTCCTTCCTTTTCAGGAACAATAAACCGCAGCCCGAGTCTCTCATGCCTTGGATCCAAAAATGCTACTGCTGTATCGAAACATACGGTAGAGCCGAGAGGTTTTTTTTCTAGGTTAAACATTGAAAAATTTTCTGCGATTAATGCGAAGACTTTGTAACTCTCTTGTTTTTGAAATGTAACATCTGATCCCAGTTTGTAATCTTCTAGACGCTCCATCAGAGAATCTTCTCTACCTTCTTCGCAGTCTAGAAGCAAATGATCTTTGAATTCCATAATAAAAAAATCATTCAAAAATTTACCTTGTGGGGTTAGGAAGGCGGCATATATTGAATGATTCTTAGATACCTTTCGTATGTCATTGGAGATCATTCCTTGCAGAAAGTTACGAGAATCTCTTCCTAAAACTTTCACTATTTCTCTGTTTTTTAACTCAATGCTAATTTTTTTTGACATCTATTATTCTTGTTCAAAGAATCATATATTTTGCTATTTTATCATGTTTAGAATGAATTATACAGATTATGTCAGATGTTTCCTGGGTTAAATGTCGGTCTTCTTGAACTTTCGAACAAAACAATAAATAATCAAATTTGATGCAAAATATTCTTTTCATAACCTCAAGTCGTATCGGTGATGCTGTTCTGTCAACAGGGCTGCTCGATTATCTTATTAAATTGCACCCTCATAGCAGAATAACCGTTGCTGTCGGAAGAATTCCTGCTGAACTTTTTCAGTCTTTCCCAAATGTTAATCGTGTTCTAACCATAGATAAGAGAAAGTTTGGCTTGCATTGGCTTAGTGTTTGGAAAAAATGTTTCGGTACAAAATGGTCCATTGTTGTTGATTTGAGAAGCGGAGGTATATCAACATTTCTTCGATCCGAATCAAGCTTTATCTTTAGAAGCCAAAGGAGAGCGAGAAAATATATTATTTTCGGAGCTCGTCAATTATCAAAGAATCATCGTTTAGAAGAGATGGCAAAAATATTTAATTTAAGAAAACCTCCCAATCCTAAGATCTTTGTGAGCGAAAAAGATTGCGAATATGCAAAAAACATTATTCCCAAGAAAGATCTTGTTCTAGCTTTTGGACCGACGGCGAATTGGATTGCAAAAAAATGGAGGACGGAGAGNTTTTTGCAACTNGCTCAAAAACTTATTAGAAAAAATGGACTTTTTGAGGAGTCAAAAATTGTGATTTTTGGACTAGAGAACGAAAGAGAGTCTATTGGAGAGTTAATAAACTCTCTGCCCAAAGGACAGGTGATAGATCTAGTTGGGAAAGTTAATCTAAGGACAGCATATGCTTGCTTGGAGAGATGTAAATTATTTGTTGGAAATGATTCGGGATTGATGCATCTAGCTGCGGCTTCGGGGATTCCGACAATAGGTTTGTTTGGNCCAAGCAGAATCGAGCATTATAGGCCTTGGGGAGAATTTACTGGGGTTGCGTCTACAAAAAAAACATTAGAAGAACTTTCGGGTTATGATGGTTTTAAAGTAAAAAATACAGAAGNCTTATCCGGTGATCAAAAGCTCTCCTTGGAGAGTATTATGGACAGTCTTTCTGTTAACGAAGTTGAAAAAGTGATAAGAAATTTATGGAAAAAGGTTAAGGAATCTTCGGGGTAATTTTATTAGATATGGTCAAAACGAGATNTAAAAAAAATATTTCAGCNTTGGTAGTTGTTCACAATGAGGAAAAGCAGTTACACGATTGTCTTAAGCGTTTAAATTTTGTTGATGAAATAGTTGTTGTTCTNGATAACTGTACGGATGGATCTAAGCGNATTGCAAAAAGGCTTTCGAC
Source organism: Rickettsiales bacterium (assembly GCA_002712065.1). Classification (GTDB taxonomy): domain Bacteria; phylum Pseudomonadota; class Alphaproteobacteria; order UBA8558; family UBA8558; genus UBA8558. The sequence continues at coordinate 7,970 of PARU01000025.1, forward strand.
GAAACAAATCGAAGGAAGTTGGGAACTCGAAGGGTTACGCCGCAATAAGGGGATTAGTAATTGTTCAGGAAATTGGATTCTGGAAGTAGATGCTGATGAGCGTGTAGGAAAAAAACTAGCTAGCGAAATTTTAGAAAAAATTCATAACACGACTAATGATTGGTTTCTGATCCCAGTGGATAATTATATTGGCAATAGGCTTATTAAATATGGCTGGGGAGGTTCGTTCGGAAAATCGTCGTACCCAGGATTATTTCGCAAAGGTCATAAGATTTGGGGCAAAGAAAGAGTTCATCCAAAGTTGAAATTTAAGGGTAAGCGCGGACAAGAGTTAATAAATCCNATTAGACACAATTTTGATAGAAATATATCTGGCCTGATAAGAAAGCTGGACAGTTATAGCAGTGCTCGTGCTCTGGATCTCCGTGATTCTAAGAATTTGGGAACTTTTATTGGTAATTTTAGAAGAATCTTTTCCAGGTTTCTTAAATGCTATTTTTTTCGCAAAGGATATCGAGAAGGATCTTATGGGCTTTTGATCGCGTTATTGGCGGCTCTGTATCCAATTCTTTCTTATCTAAAAGCAAAAAATGAGAAAAATTAATGGCAAAAATTATTTTAGCTGATAATGGAATAAGTTTTGATGGAAAGAGTGCTCTGCTTTCTCCGATGGGAGGAGCTGAGAAGGCTCTTGTTAGTCTTTCAGAATCTCTTGTCGACTTGGGGCATGAAGTTTTAGTCTTTAATAACTGTTTAAAGAATATTGTCTATAAAGGTGTTAATTGGATCCCGATTTCAAAAAACTTGCCCGACTCTGCGGATCTTTATATTGCAAATCGTGGAGATAAACTGATTAACTTGGTTCCAAAAGCGAAACACNGTGTTTTTTGGATACATAATCCTGCCTCATATTTAATGAAGTGGAGATATTTGCATAAATTGTGGNGACGGAGACCTTGTATAGTGTTTTCGAGCAATTATCATGCGCAAACCTATCCGAGCTGGGCTCCNGCTGGAGAGANGCTCATTATTCCCTATGGAGTAGATAAAATTTTTAGAGAAAGAAAAATGGTTTCTNATTTACCAGGACCGAANGCTGTNTTCACATCAAATCCGTTAAGATCTTTAGATTGGCTATTAGACTTATGGTCTAAATTTGTTTTTTCTCGAGNGCCTAATGCTGAGTTACATGTTTTTTCCGGATCGGCAACTTATGGAGAATATGGAAAAACAAAAGAAACTATCATGAAACCAATACTCGAGAAAGCGAATACCTTGGCTGANAAGGGTATTGTTTTAAGAGAACCTGTGCCATCACAGGATCTTGTTTCAGAGCTGTCAGCTTCTCGTATCATTGTGTATAGGGGAGATTCAAATGAAACCTTTTGTTCATCACTTGGCGAAGCCCAAGCATTTGGNGTGCCGGCNATTGTTCAAGATTTGGGTTGTGTTGCGGAAAGAGTAATAGATAATAAAACTGGTTATATTTTAGATAACGAAAAAGAGTTTGCGGATGCCATTGTTCGTCTTTTAGAGAATGACTCGTTGTGGAAAGAAATGCATTTGAACTGTTTAAAATATCAAAGGAATTGGGGTTGGAGGGATGCTGCAAAGAAATTTGAAAGNATCATAAACTAATGCGCATTCTNCAAGCAATATCTGGTCAGAATAATGGTGGTGCAGAGGCTTTTTTTTTCAGACTTGCGGTTGCTNTTAAAGAAGAGGGGATTGAGCAAGAAATACTTGTGAGGAAAAATTTAAGATGGGGAAATGCTTTGCGCTCCGAGAAGATTTCTGTTCAGGAACTCCCCTTTAAAGGTTCAATTGATGGTCTGACGAGACTTAGATTCCGGCAGGCAATTCAACTTTTTAAACCAGATATAGTGCTCACATGGATGAGTAGAGCCACTAGCTTTTGTCCAAAANCTAAAGAATTAGACACCCCGTTTGTTCATGTTGCGCGTCTTGGCGGTTATTACAACATAAAATACTATAAAAATTGTGACTATTTAATCGCAAATACCGAAAAAATTTTTGATTACATCCGAACATCAGGTATTTCTCGAAAGAAAATTAAATATTTACCTAATTTTGTNGATGANAATAAGACAGAACCTACAGACAAATCTGNCTACTCNACNCCNCCAGACGCNAAGGTAATTCTAACCTTATCTCGTTTNCATCCNAACAAGGGTTTAGAANTNTTGNTAGAAGCGATGACTAATTTACAGGACGTTTATTTGTGGTTGGCTGGCGATGGTGAGTCGTGGGATGATTTAGAAAAATTATCAGTTAAACTTGGAGTAAGACCAAGGGTTCGATTCTTAGGATGGCACGATGATCCATCTCCCTTACTTAGTTCCTGTGATTTAGTTATTTGCCCTTCTCGAATAGAGCCTCTCGGCAATGTTATTTTAGATGCATGGGCACATAAAGTCCCTGTAGTTGCTACAACTTCCGATGGNCCTAAGTCGCTTATAAAAAATAAAAAGAATGGAATTCTNGTGCCTGTTGACGATTCAAAAACTCTATCACTGGCTATTAAAAATCTTTTGAGGGATCCTAAAATGATCAGAAGACTTATTTTTGAGGGAAAAAGAACTTTTGATTCAAACTTTACAAAAGGTATTGTTGTTAACAAGTATCGTAAGTTTTTTAAGGAAGTCTTGGCCTAAATGTGCGGTATTGCTGGTTTAATGTCCCTTGATCAATCAATGCCGAGAAAAAAAATTCTCAACAACTTGGTCTCAAAGCTTCGTCACAGAGGTCCTGATGGGTTTGGTATACATCTTTCACAGGATACCGGAATGATTCACAGAAGATTAGCCGTTATAGATTTAAAAACAGGCCAGCAACCTCTATCTAGTAAGGGTCTAAGTTTAGTTGCTAATGCAGAAATATATAATTACCTTGAGCTATCAAAAATATTTAAAAAAGAGAAATTTAAAACAAAATCAGACTGTGAATGTATTCTACATCTATATAATACTTATGGATTGAATTTTACTAAATTTTTGCGAGGGATGTATGCTCTTGCAATTCACGATTTAGAAAAGAATCTTTTAGTTTTAGCAAGGGATCCATTTGGCATTAAGCCCCTCTATTATCTGGAATCATCTGAATATTTTTCATTTTCTTCAGAGCCCAGAGCTCTGATTGATTCTGGTCTTACTATTCCAAAAATTAACTCAAAAAAAAGAGATGAACTTTTACAACTACAGTTTACGACAGGAAGGGAGACAATCTTTTCGGGAATTAAGAGAGTCCTTCCTGGAGAAATTCTTGTGATCTCTAGAGGAAAAATTATAAAAAGAAAAAGAACCGCCTCTCTACCGCGAAAGAAAACGACTAATTCTAATGAAGGATCAATTTTGGGAAAGTTAGGAGGTGTTTTGGAGGAAAGTGTAAATATACATCAAAGATCAGATGTTCCTTTTGGGATGTTTTTCTCTGGTGGTATTGATTCTTCGGTTCTTTTGTTTCTAATGTCGAAAATTACCCAAAAGTCTGTAAGAGCGTATACAATAGGGTTTTCTGAGACAAGCGTTCATGATGAAACAAAACATGCTTCTTATTTAGCTAAAATTCTAGGCGCCAGACATACTAAGGTTAACTTTACGAAACGTGATTTTTGGACTTTGTTGCCTGAAGTCGCTTCATTTGTTGATGATCCTGTTGCAGATTATGCAATTGTTCCAACTTACAAATTGGCCAAGATAGCACGAAGGGATGTTAAGGTTATTCTTTCCGGAGAAGGGGGTGACGAATTGTTTGCTGGATATGGACGATACAGAACTTCATTGAGATCTAGATTGTTTGGCAAGAAAGTGTTTTATTCGAAAGGAATATTGGACGATCTAAATGTACTAAAGAATCCATCTACGGATTGGCGAAAAAAAATATCAAGTGATGAGAAAAGATTCTCTCTTTTTTATCGTTCTAAGCTTCAGGTTTTACAGTCTGTGGACTGTCAAGATTGGCTTGCTCACGATCTACTTATAAAGCTGGATAGATGCCTTATGAGTCACGGGCTTGAAGGCAGAACACCTTTTTTGGATAGAGACGTGGCAAATTTTATTTTTCCGATTTCAGATAAAATGAAAATTAGAGGACGCGTTGGTAAATGGGTTTTGAGAAAATGGTTAGAAAAATATTTACCCGAGTCAAAACCCTTCTCGAGAAAGAGGGGATTCTCCGTTCCCGTAAGAGAATGGATCAAGGAAGAAGGGAAAAGGTTAGCACTGCTTGTATCTCGGCAATCCGGCATTCGTGAAATTTGTCACGAAAAAGATATTATTCGACTCTTTAATAGGAGTGGCAAGAGGGAAGGATTTGCTTCTTGGTGTTTACTATTTTATGCGCTGTGGCATCAAATACATATTTGTGGAGTTGATCCGAAAAAGGATGTTTTTGCTACTCTTTCCTAATTATTTTTTTTGAGTTATAAATTATAGATATGACCCAGAAATTAGATTTAGTCATCGAAAACGGTAGCATTGTAAATGCTGAATCTATAGAAAAAAAAGATATTGGGATTAAGGATGGCCGTATCTTTTGCCTCGGTGATCTTAAAAATTATCGTGCGAGCAATAGATTCAATGCAAAGAACTTATTTATTTTACCAGGTCTTATAGATACCCAGGTTCACTTTCGTGATCCAGGCTTATCCCATAAAGAAGATTTTTCTTCCGGAACAAAGGGAGCGATTCTTGGGGGNGTCACTACTGTTTTTGATATGCCAAATACCTCNCCCCCAACGACGACCCTAGCTACGCTGAAAAAGAAATTACAGATGGGAAAACAGAAAGCGTGGTGTGATTATGCTTTCTTTATCGGCGCAAAAAAGAACAACATTAGCCAGTTATCGATGTTGGAAAAACAGAAAGGCTGTTGCGGAATTAAAATTTTTATGGGCACCTCTACAGGAACGTTGCTTGTGGATGATGATGCAAGTTTACTTAAAATTTTAAAAAAGACTAAAGGAGCAATAGCGATTCATAGTGAAGATGAAGAAAGACTAAGAGAAAGAAAGAAAATTCTAGAAAAAAAGGACGTAACGGTTCAAAACCATCGCGAGTGGAGAGATGTAGAGACTGCTCTGAAATCTACTAAGAGGATTCTCGGTATGGCTAAGAAAGCGAATCGCAAAGTACATTTGTTGCACATCACAACAAAGGATGAAGTTCATATAATTCGGAAATCTAAAAAGTTTGCTACAATGGAAGTGACTCCTCAACATCTGACTCTTTCTGCTCCTCAGTGTCACGATAAATACGGTACTTTTGCTCAGATGAACCCTCCTATTCGTGAGAAAGTGCATCAGGAAGCGTTATGGCAAGCTGTTAAAAGTGGNACTGTTGACGTTATTGGATCCGATCATGCTCCTCACACTATAGAGGAAAAAATGAAGAAATATCCTGAGAGNCCTTCTGGGCTTATCGGTGTTCAAACATTATTGCCCATTATGTTGAATCATGTGAACAATGGTAAACTTGGTTTGAAAAGATTAGTTTCTCTCACAAGNACCGTTCCGTCGAGAATATATTCGATTCTTGGAAAAGGTTCTATTCGAAAAGATTTTGATGCAGATTTGGTAATTGTTGATCTAAAAATGACCAAAAAAATTAATAATGACTGGATTGCCAGCAAAGTTGGCTGGACCGTATTTCATGGCATGAAAGTAAAAGGCTGGCCCATAGCAACAATCTTACGCGGCAAGATTGTTATGCGTGACGATAAAATACAAGGGAAACGATCTGGAAGGTCAGTTACATTCTCTCGTTGAGATTCTCTTTCACCATTCCTGTGATCGCTATTTATATGAGATATTGAATACTAAAAAGACTCTATTTCAATCAATACAAATGGTGCCCATAACGTGAATCGAACACGTATTTTACCCTTACCAAGGGCATGTAATAACCATTATACTATATGGGCTTATGATTGCGCTATCCTGAGAAAGAGTTAATAGATTGTCAATATTGATTTTCTGAATCAAGTTCTCTGATGAAATTTAAAACATGATCATTGGCTCCGTGGTAAAAAAGATCATTGTGTCCAGCATCACTTAGAAAAACCCCTCTTTTAGGCTGCTTCGCACTTTTAAGAAGTNTCCTCCCATGTTTTGCTGGTACGATCATATCTCTTTCCCCATGTATAATCAGGATAGGAGATTTTATTCTTCCAATTTTTAATAAATTGTCGTAGCGATCCTTAATAAGTAACTTCACTGGTAGGAAAGGATACGCTCTACGGCCAACTTCAGTAGCTGAAATAAAGGGAGATTCTAGTATAACTGCCCCAACAAGATTCTCAGACGCTAATTTAATTGCCATTGCTGTTCCGAGGGACTCTCCGAGCAGGATAATTTTTTCTAGTTCAATATTTTCTTTATTTAGTAGGAAATTGAGAGCAGATTGGGCATCCTTTATTAATCCTTTCTCACTAGGCTTCCCTTCATTATCGCCATACCCACGGTAATTCAGCATCAACAATCCCATGCCGGCATTCAAAAGCGGTTTTACCCGTATAGATCGATCCGCAATATTTCCTCCATTTCCGTGAAAATAGANAATTGTTTTCCTATTATGNTTTGCCTTATGGTACCAGGAGTACAAAGTTAAACCGTCCGAGGTTTGCAACTGGATGACTTTCATTTCAGAAAGTTGGACTTGATTGGGATTTGGTAAATTTTGGCTAGGAAAGTACATNAATAGACGCTGAAAGTAGAAGAAAAGAGCAATCAAAATTAGGTAAATGATTGCAATCAAAAATATACTTTTGGTCATCTTTCCTTTTTTTCTTCAGGTGTAAAAATTGCAAGGGATACGGCATGTATCGAAACCATTTCTTTGCCTATGGCACTATAGACCATTCTGTGGCGCTCCAGTTTGGATAGATTTATAAAGGATGATGATACTATGGTTATTTTAAAATGTGTATCTTCTGATTTTGATACACCTGAATGCCCAGCATGTTTGTGTGATTCGTCAATTATTTCCAAAAATTCAGGAGAAAACTTACTTATTAGCTTTTTTTCTAAATTTTTAACTAGAAAACTTTTCATAACTATTCTCATTTTCATTGTAGCCAATTTATTAGGAGTCTGATAGAACGGATTTTGTTAAAAATGGATATCAAGAACCGGAATGGGCATTTATCTAAATAATTTTATTTAAAGATTCCATTACATCGTTTAGTCTTGTGGAAATCTTTTCCTTAATTTTTGCAGATCTTTTTTATGATAAAAGCTGACAAGGAAATTAAAGAGAAAAAAAAGCGGTTAGCCGTTGCGCTGAAAAAGAATCTTTATCGTCGAAAAAATCAGCAACGTGCACGAACCACCCTGTCTAAAAGTTGAACGAAACCGAAAAAATTTATTGAGGAGAAAACAATGGCAGTTATGCCCGATACTTGGATAAGAAAAATGGCAAAAGAGAATGGAATGATCGATCCCTTTGTTGATGGCTTGCAGAAGAAAGGTGTAATTTCTTATGGAGTATCTTCTTATGGTTACGATGCAAGAGTATCAGATGAATTTAAGATTTTTACAAATATAGAATCCAGTGTGGTCGATCCAAAAGATTTTTCAGCTAGCGGTTTTGTTGATAAAAAAACTGATGTTTGCATTATACCGCCGAACAGTTTTGCGTTAGCACGTACTGTTGAATATTTTCGCATCCCAAGAGATGTCCTTGTCATTTGTCTTGGAAAGTCAACTTATGCAAGGTGCGGAATCATCGTTAATGTAACACCTCTCGAGCCTGAATGGGAAGGACACGTCACATTAGAATTTTCTAATACTACTCCGTTACCAGCTAAAATTTATGCGAATGAAGGATCCTCTCAGTTTTTATTTTTGAAGGCTGATGAAATCTGTGAAACGTCCTATGCCGATCGNAAAGGCAAATATATGAAACAAAAGGGAGTTACTCTCCCAAAAATTTAACTTATTTCTGGAGCTATAAATGTACAAGGTAAGTATTCAGGGCGGAAGAAGGTTAAAAGGAGCGATTCAAATTAGTGGAGCTAAAAATGCTGCCTTACCCTTGATGGCAGCATCTTTACTAACTGAATCAGGCATTAAATTGTCAAATATTCCTGAAGTTGTGGACATTACCACTATGCAATCTCTTCTTGCCATTCATGGAGCATCTTTTGAACTTATGAATGGAAAAACTTCAAAAAAAAGGACTCTCCTTATCCGAGCTAAAAAAATTGTAAATACTGTAGCTCCTTATGATTTAGTTCGAAAGATGAGAGCATCAATCTTGGTTTTAGGNCCTCTTCTTACGAGATGCGGGCATGCTAAGGTTTCTCTGCCTGGGGGTTGTGCTATTGGCGCTAGACCGGTTGATATGCATCTGAATGCATTAAAATCACTAGGTGCAGAAATTGAGGTTGAAGAGGGATATATTCATGCAGTTGCAAAAGATGGTTTAAAAGGAGCTAAGATCAATTTCCCAAGCGTATCCGTTGGCGCAACGGAAAATGCATTGTTAGCAGCAACTTTGGCTAGAGGAGAAACAGTTCTTCATAATGCAGCGAGTGAACCAGAAATAGTCGATCTTATTAATTGCCTTAAAAAAATGGGTGCTAAGATTGAGGGCGAAGGCACGAGAACTTTGCATATACAGGGTGTGGATTGTCTTTGTGGAGCTGAACACAAGATTATTCCAGACAGAATAGAGGCGGGNACTTATGCTATTGCAGTGGGTATAGCGGGTGGAGAGNTTGAATTGCTTGACGCAAGAAAAGATCTTCTTGAAGAAGTCTTATCAGTTCTGTGCTTGGCTGGTTTGGAGATCAATGAAACAGAGAAGGGGTTAAGAGTAATTTGCAAGAAAAACAGAATTAAATCAGTAGATGTCTCTACAGGTGTTTTTCCAGCCTTTCCAACAGATTTGCAGGCCCAGATTATGTCGTTAATGTGTATTTCTCGAGGAAAATCTTTGATTACAGAAAAAATTTTTGAAGGACGTTTTATGCATGTACCTGAATTATGTCGAATGGGAGCTAAGATCAGAATTAGCGGGCAGAACGCATATGTTACTGGAGCAGAAAAATTATATGGAGCATCCGTCATGGCTACTGATTTGCGCGCTTCCGTTGCTTTAGTTTTAGCAGGTCTAGGGGCCGAGGGTAAAACTGAAGTGAACAGAGTTTATCATTTGGATCGAGGTTATGAGAATTTAGAAAAAAAATTAAAAAATTGTGGAGCTGCAATCGAAAGAGTTTTGGTTCACTAATACTATGAATGCGATTCTGAAAAATGAAAAAATAACTTTGGCTCTTCCAAAAGGAAGAATTTTGCAGGAAATATTACCTCTACTTAAGAGGGTTGGAATAAAACCTGAAGATTCTTTTGCAGATCTGAATAACAGAAAGTTGAAATATTCGACCAATCATGAGCAGCTAGATTTAATTTCTGTGCGTTCTTTTGATGTTGCCACCTTTGTTGCCTTTGGCGCTGCTGATTTGGGGGTAGTTGGAAGTGATGTTTTAATGGAATTTGACTACCCTGATGTTTATACGCCGATTGACTTAAAGATTGGTTTGTGTCGACTAGTTGTTGCGCAACTAAAAGATTCAGAAAATCCAGGCAAGAAAATACCTTCTGGTCATGTTCGTGTCGCAACAAAATATCCGAGATCAGCGAAGAAATTCTTTGCTTCAAAAGGGGTGCAAGCAGAGTGCATAAAGTTGAACGGATCCTTAGAATTAGCTCCTTCATTAGGTCTTTGTGAGCATATTGTAGATCTTGTTTCAACCGGAAAAACGCTAAAGGATAATAATTTAATCGAAGTTGAAGAAATTGCCAGGATCTCTACGAGACTCGTGGTTAATCGTAATGCAATGAAGACGAGTCCGAAGGAAATTAATACTTGGGTTGATCGATTTAGCGAGGGCGTGAATAATGCCAGTTAGAATCTCCTATAAACAGAAAAATTTTCGTGATCTTTTTCAACAGATTATCCAGAAAAAAAGAGTCCAATTTAAAAGCGTTGACCTAGAAGTCAAAAAAATTATCGCAAATGTTATAAAGAACGGNGATGATTCATTAGTTAGATTTGCAAAGCAATATGATCATTTTAAACTTTCGAAGAAAAATATAAAGTTTTCTAAGTCCGAGATTAATAATTCTGTAAAAAAGTGTAGGACGAAAACGATTTCGGCTCTTAAATTAGCAGCTAAAAGAATCAAGGATTTTCATAAAAGGCAATTTCCGAAAAACTCTTATTATAAAGATTCGTTAGGCATTCGATTAGGTATGCAGTGGAATCCCATTGATTCAGTGGGGGTTTATGTGCCGGGAGGAAGCGCTTCTTATCCAAGCTCGGTGTTGATGAATGTTATACCAGCTAAGGTTGCCGGAGTTCAGCGCATTGCTATGGCAGTTCCAACTCCACAGGGAGAAATCAATCCCTTAGTTTTAGCCGCTGCACATATATTGGGTATTGAGGAGATATATCGAATTGGTGGGGCTCAGGCTATTGCTGCATTTGCTTATGGAACCAAAAGCATCGATCCCGTGGATAAAATAGTTGGACCTGGGAATGTCTATGTTTCCGCAGCTAAACGTCAGGTTTTTGGAACTGTTGGAATTGACATGTTAGCAGGACCTTCAGAAATACTAATCGTAGCGGATAAAAATAATAATGCGGACTGGATTGCTATTGATCTTCTTTCCCAGGCAGAACACGATGCTCAATCACAGTCAATTTTAATAACTGATAGTACCGATTTTTTGGAGCAAGTGATAGGTGCCATAAAGAAGAACTTAGAAAAATTGCCGCGTAAAAATATCGCCGCAGCCAGTTGGGGTGTTAATGGTGTCGCAATATTGGTTAAAAATATTGATCAATCCTTGCCTTTAATCAACGCCCTTGCTCCTGAACATTTAGAGCTTTGCATAAGCAATCCTGAAAAAATGGCTAAAAAAGTAAAAAATGCTGGTGCCATATTTTTAGGAAATTTTACCCCTGAGGCGGTAGGAGATTACATGGCGGGACCAAACCATGTTTTACCGACTTCTCGAAGTTCTCGATTTTCATCTGGCTTAAATGTGTTAGATTTTCTTACCCGAAGTTCGCTTGTTAAATGCGATAAGAAAAGCTTGAATAAAATAGGTCCCAAAATTGTTGAGCTAGCTGATTGTGAAGGTCTTACAGCTCATGCTTTCTCGGTGATGTACAGGATAAAAGATTAAAATCTATAGTTGCTTAAGAACAATTATATTCTTATTGTTATATTTTTTATGGAGGAGAATTGGCGAAAGAAGAATTACTTCAATTTACAGGCGAAGTCGTTGAATTGCTGCCAAATGCCACGTTTAAGGTAAAGTTGGAGAATGGTCATGAAGTCTTGGCACATACGGCAGGCAAAATGAGAAAATTTAGGATTAGGGTTCTCCAGGGAGATCGTGTGGACGTGGAGATGACTCCCTATGATTTAACTAAGGGGCGTATTATTTTCCGACATAAGTGAATTAAAAATATTCCAAGGAAGATTTATGGGAAAGGCACAATTTATTCTTGCTTCTAAATCTTCTCAGCGACTTGCTTTGTTAAAACAGATTCACGTAATTCCTGATTTGGTAGTATCGCCAAATGTAGACGAGATTCAAAAANAACATGANCGCCCCGATCAATTTGTTTCAAGACTAGCNNTGGAAAAAGCGACTTTTGTTTTNANGCAACATAAGGGAAATATAGTGCTTGCNGCTGATACAGCTGTTTGTTGTGGAACCAGAGTTCTTGAAAAAACTGGAGATAAAAAAGTAGCAGAGAATTGGCTCAAATTGCTTTCAGGGCGACGCCACCGTGTAATAACTGGACTTTGCATACTGGATGCAAAGGGAAAAAGATATATTAGAAGAGTCACTACTTATGTACGCTTTAAAAGGTTNGACCAACAAGAAATAGACACTTATATTAAAACTAATGAATGGATTGATAAGGCCGGTGGATATNCTATTCAAGGCTGCGCATCATCTTTTGTAATATCTATTTTTGGATCGTATTCAAATGTTGTAGGGTTGCCGTTGTACGATGTTTTGCAGCTATTAAATGGATTGGGATTTTTGGTGAGGAAAAGTTAATAGGATTGGTGTTATGCAGAAATGTCCGGTTTGTAAANAATCGACGAAAGAANATTTTAGACCCTTTTGTTCCAGACGNTGCATGTTGCTTGATTTATCCAAATGGCTAGACAGTAGCTATAGTGTTCCTTTAGAAGAAAAAGCTGAAGATAGTGANATTCCTTTTAATGAGGACTTGGATGACAAAAAAAAACTTTAATATACTAGACACAGCTAGTAAATTTTTTTATAAGCAGCGCATTCTAAGTGTGCCCAGATAGCTCAGTTGGTAGAGCAGTGGACTGAAAATCCTCGTGTCGGTGGTTCAATTCCGCCTCTGGGCACCACTTGATTTTTTTCAAGATATTTTTCTGTAAGAGGTTATTTTTGATAATGAGTCGTTTTTTACTTACTTTAGGCCTGGTTTTAATTTTAGCGAGTTTGCTGTGGCCATATATAGAAAAACTCGGGTGGGGAAAATTTCCTGGAGATATAATTCTGCGAAAAGAAAACTTTACTTTTTACTTTCCCATTACTACCTCT
>PARU01000026.1 GCA_002712065.1 Rickettsiales bacterium
CATGAAAATCGCTAATGATATTCGATTTCTTGCTTCAGGTCCTAGAGGGGGATTGGGAGAAATTATCATCCCAAAAAATGAGCCCGGATCATCCATAATGCCAGGAAAAATTAACCCCACACAATGTGAAGCCATCTCTCAAGTTTGCGCACAAGTNATGGGAAATCATGTAACGATTAGCATTGCGGGATCCAGCGGNCATTTTGAGTTAAANGCATTTAANCCGGTNATCATTTTTAATTTACTCCAATCGATACNGCTTCTCGCAGACTCAGNCTCCAGTTTTNCAANAAACTGTATCNTAGGAATAAAAGCCGACAAGAAAAAGATCGATTNTTTGCTTAGAAACTCACTGATGCTCGTAACAGCACTAAATCCACATATTGGTTATGAGAATTCCGCAAAAATTGCTAATAAGGCTTATAAAGATGGAACCTCATTAAAACAAGCCGCTGTTTCTCTTGGTTTAGTCAGCGAGAGTGATTTTGATAAATGGGTCCAACCAAAAAATATGTTGGGACCAGATAAAAAGAAGAATGCATAAGTATTCAGTTACGGTTGCCGGACACCAAACCAGCATTTCACTAGAAAAAGAGTTTTGGTTAGGTATAAAAAAGATTGCTCGAGAAAAAAATATTCCGNTAAACAAGCTCATCTCAATAATTGACAAAAAACAACCGTCAAATCTATCAAGCGCAGTGAGAATCTATGTCCTAAAAAATCTACAGCNAGGTTAGNTGCTAATTTGGCTGTCTCTTTAAATATCTTGGACGATGAGGGCCATCGATCACAATAAANTTCTCGTCTCCACCTTTNTCTGTAAAACTTAGAATTGACGGCCCCCCTCCATTAGCACTTTTCCACGTATTAAATAGGCTAAATGCATTATTTTCATGACGCCTTGAATCCAGCCAAAAATCATTTGCCACAACTTGTGCTACACCCTCTTTGACTTGCCTGATCTCTATAAACGGTTTTTCTCCTATACTCTCTTCTAATGCATTATTCAGCTCATCAAAATAGATTTTGAAAACTTCAAACCCTCCCTTTGCAACCTCTCCTCCNGGATCGGATAATTGTTGCGNACTTANGCTCTTTAATAAAACCCAACCAACCAANCCGGTTGTAGGCTCAAGTGCCCGAATCCAATCATCCTTACGCTCCTTCTCAATCAATTTCTGATTCAAAACCAACGGAAATATTACCGAAGAAGCAGGATCGGCCTCAGAATAAAATGGTAAATCAGTCTCTTTAACATAATGTTCCTGCCCTTCATCAGCCAATACCGTGCTTTGCAAAAAGAGCAAAAAAAGAAGGAAANAGAAAATCGTGGAGAAAAAATTAGTTACAATTCTTTGAATTAAAAATACCATTGGAGAAAGNTTTTTATTTATTAAATATTCAATTATCAGGACCGATAGTANCAAATAATTATTAAAAGTACGATTTAAAATTTATGCAGAAAAAATCTTCACCAAACTTTAGTTCTCGATCTAGTGGNACCAAGATTGATATGGTGATTCTCCATTACACAGGAATGAAAACCAAACATTCTGCGATTAAGAGACTCTGCGATAAAAAAGCTAAAGTTAGCTCGCATTACCTAATAGATGTACAGGGAAAAATTTTTAAACTTGTGGATGAAAAATTTACAGCTTGGCATGCCGGAAAAGCTTCTTGGAAGGGAAAGCGTGACATCAATAACCGCTCCATCGGAATAGAATTGGTTAATCCTGGGCATCGCTACGGCTACAAGAAGTTTACAAAAAAACAGGTCTCATCATTGATCTCCCTGTTAAAAAAGATGATAAAAAGACACAAAATTCCGAAAAATCGAATTCTTGGCCATTCTGATGTTGCTCCACAACGAAAAATGGATCCGGGNGAACTTTTTGACTGGAACTACTTAGCAGAAAGGGATATTGGAGTTTGGCCAAAAGACCNATATCCAAAAAGCAAAAAAAATCATACAACCAAAAGCNTGCAATTAATNCTTGCNGGCATTGGTTATGAGATAAATACGAGNGGTAAATTAGACCGCCAAACAAAAAAAGTTGTTTCTGCCTTCCAAAGNCATTTTCGACCAAAAAAGATTAATGGACTTTTTGACCATGAAACGGTAGCTAAATTGTTGGCTCTGAATTCTCAAAAACTATATCGCTCTACTTGACGAAATTTTGGAATAAGCTATCCTCTGAATCGCCAGACGATCGGATGATTGCTTTCATTTATGAAAGAGGAAAGTCCGGGCTCCATGGAAACACGGTGCCGGGTAACACCCGGCGGAGGCAACTCTAGGGATAGTGCCACAGAAAATAACCGCCTATTTTATAGGTAAGGGTGAAAAGGTGTGGTAAGAGCACACCGCGTATGCGGTAACGGATATGGCAAAGGTAAACCCCACCGGGAGCAAGTCTAAATAGGAGTATTGAGCCATTTGGCAAAGCAAGTTTTCATGCTTATACTCGGGTAAGGCGCGTGAAACATCCGGTAACGAATGTTCAAGATGAATAATCATCTTCCGAATTTATTTGGAAACAGAACCCGGCTTACAGATCGTCTGGCTTTTTTCTTAGAATTTCGTTTTTTTTTAGCAAAAACAAGAACATAGGGTGAACATTAANNGATTTAGTGTATTTTATCGTTGCTATATTCTCCAAGTATAACCATAATATCCCATAATATACCATATTAAACCAACTGGTTTTAGGTATGATTTTTGCGGGTTTGANTATTATGGCACTATTTTTATCCACANTTGTCAANAAAATTGACAACAAGGGGAGAGTNTCGATACCGGCACCGTTTCGATCTGGTTTANCAGACCAAAGTTTTTTTGGCATTGTCGCCTTCCCTTCTTATCAGCTATCAGCAATCGATGCCTGCGGAATTGATAGAATGGAAGCACTCTCAAAAAGCATTGATCAGATTGATAATCCGGACGAAATAGAGCTGGCTAGCCTAAGTTTTGCTGAAGCGGTTCAATTGGCTATTGATGATGATGGTCGCGTCGTATTGCCAAAGAAACTCTCTAGCCACGCACAAATAACGAACAATATTCTGTTTGTCGGCAAAGGACCNACCTTTCAAATGTGGAATCCTGAGAATTACGAAAAACACAAAAAAGCATTTCTAAAAGAGGCGGAAACTAAAAAATTAAGCGTACGATTAAAACCCATACCTACATCATCAAGTAGNTATAAGGATCAAGAATAATGAGAAGTANCGATANAANACACCANCCCGTTATGCTTGAAGAAGTAACAAAGTTCTTATCACCAAAGGANAATATGGTTTACGTCGATGGAACTTTTGGTTCTGGGGGATATTCAAAAAGAATTCTGGAGTTAGCAAATTGTCAGGTTTTGGCGATAGACCGCGATCCCGAAGCATTAAAACTTGGAAAAAGATTGGAGAAAGAAAGTAAGGGAAGATTAATTCTCCTGGAAGGCAGCTTTGGAAAAATGGTTGAACTTTTGAAGTCAAAAGGAATAACAAACGTAGATGGAGTGGTGTTAGATCTTGGAATTTCTTCAATNCAATTGAATGATCCAGAAAGAGGATTCTCCTTCAGCTTAGACGGCCCACTGGATATGCGCATGAATAGAAAAGATACAAAGAAGCTAACCGCTGAAAAATTAATTAATCATTTGAGTGAAAAAGAATTAGCCAAAATAATATACGAATATGGTGAAGAAAAATTCTCAAAAAGGATTGCGAAAGCAATTGTGCAAAAAAGAAGAAATGGCCCGATCGAGCGAACTTCTGAACTAGCAAACATAATACGGGGTGTTGTCAGGGGCTCTCATGACGGCATTGATCCTGCAACAAAAACTTTCATGGCGCTTAGAATTTACATTAACAATGAGATACAAGAAATAAATAAAGGTTTAAAAGCTTCAGAGTTTCTTTTGAAACCCGGAGGAAAAATTATCATTGTATCATTCCATTCGCTTGAAGACAGAGAGGTTAAAAAATTTTTAGTCAAATGCGCGAATAAACCAAGGGGCACTTCTAGACATTTGCCTAAACCAAAAGACATGGAATTCGTTCCAACTCTTAAAATTCTTACCAAGAAAATAGTTAGACCAACACATGAGGAAACTTTGGATAACTCAAGAGCAAGATCTGCGCGACTAAGGGCCGCTGAAAGAACGTCTGCGCCAACATTAACTCATCAGAGTCAAACCAAAATGGAAGGAGGAGAAAATGACTATTAATCTCACAATACCCTCTAAAGAAACANAACTAAAAGCAACGATTATGGTNATAGGAGTAGGNGGAGCTGGAGGAAACGCAATCNATAATATGATCANGGCTNAGCTGNATGGAGTAAATTTCATAGCCATGAATACNGATNACCAAGCNTTANAACNATCAGAANCANGTAAAANAATCCANCTTGGAAAAAACGAGACACAGGGACTTGGCGCCGGCGCAAAACCCGAAGTTGGAAAAAGAGCTGCGCAAGAATCAAGCGAAGAAATTGNNGAACAATTACAAGGGTGTCACATGGCTTTTGTTGCAGCCGGAATGGGAGGCGGAACAGGAAGCGGTGCTGCTCCTATCATTGCAAAAATAGCGAAAGACATGGGAATTTTAACCGTTGGAGTAGTTACAAAGCCATTCACNTTTGAGGGATCAGTAAGAATGAAGGTGGCTGAAGAAGGGATCAAGGAATTACAAGCANATGTAGACACACTCATAGTAATACCTAATCAAAATTTATTTAGAGTTTGTAACGAAAAGATAGGTTTCTCTGAGGCATTTAAAATGGTTGATGATGTCTTGCACGCAGGTGTAAGAGGAGTAACGGATTTAATCACCAAACCCAGCCTGATAAATCTAGATTTTGCAGACATAAAATCCGTAATGTCCGAAATGGGAAAAGCGCAGCTAGGAACAGGAGAAGTAACTTCCGAAGAAGAAAAAAATCGTGCCATCGAAGCTGCAGAGTCTGCAATTGCAAACCCACTACTAGAAGACTCTTCTATGAAGGGCGCAAAATCAATTCTTGTGAATATCACAGGCGGAAAGGATATGAAACTACTTGAAGTAGATGAGGTCGTGCAAAGAATTAGAGAAGAGATCGATCCGGACGCTAATATTATTTTCGGAGCAGCAATAGATACGAAAATGAACGGATCAATTAGAGTATCTATCGTTGCAACCGGCATGGAAAGCGCGCAAAGATTAGAAGAAAACGATCCGAATATTCACAATATCAACGATTTTAGAAAATCCGCGGAAACAATCCCTGGTCAAACTTCCCCGACCTCCCAATACCCAACAGCATCGGCTGATTCTGGGATTACTTTTTCCGCAGATGAGGGAGAGATCTCATCACACCCCCCAACAACCGATGAACTCTCCCTTCCTTTTTCTGGTTCTCAACAAAACATTGATCAAAGAACCAATGANGACACTCTCGAAGCTGAAGATGAATACAAAAAGATTAAAGATGAAATGAAAAAGAACAAAGGATCAAGCAAAGTATTCCAACTCTTCAAAAAAATATCTGGCATATTTCGTTCCAACAATGATCGATCCAGAGATCTAAAAATAGAACCGAGNGCAANAAAAACTTGGCCATCAATTAAAGGTAAGAATCCAAGGGAAGAATTGGAAATATCTTTAATGTCAGAAAACGATCTAGAAACAAAAACTATGAACACTGATCCAATACCAGAGGGTCCATTCACCTCTGATTTGGAAACAGAAGAATCTACTATAAAAGCTACAATCCAGGAAACATTGCCGCAGGAAGGAACAGCAATGAAAATGAATCATGATGAAGCAACACCAGCAAGATCTTTCACCTCCAGTTTGAAAACAGAAGAACCCGCTGCAAAAACTGCAATCCAGGAAACGTTGCCGGAGGAGAAACCGGAAACAGAAGTAAAAAGTGTTAGTCCGATATCACCAAAACCTGTCACTGCTAAGAGAGAGAGTACAAGAAAANTATCTAAGACCAAAAGAGTCTTCAGCAATAAACAGCCTATGCTAGCTGGAATAGCCGAAAGCCCCAAAGACCTNGGNTCCGATATGGATGANGAGTTAAGAGAGATACCGGCCTTCTTAAGAGGACAGGTCAATTAGATGGCAAGAAACGTCACAATAATTCTACTATCCATATCATTTATAGTTATGACAAGCACACATAGCCTAAAAGGTGAAGTGCAGATTTTGGAGAGAAACATATCTAATCTAGATAAAAGAATTTTAAAGAAGCAAGGAGCAATTAAAGCCCTAAAAGCAGAGTGGAACCATCTTAATAGTCCAGATCGTTTGGAAAAACTAAATAGGCAGTATCTAAATTTAACTCGTATTCTGCCTGGATCTGTCCATATAGAGAAAAACTTTTCTTTTGCTGATATCTTTAGAGAAAAGAAAATCGCACAAAAATAAACACCCTCTCTAAATGTCAAGCGACAATCGCCCTACACCCTTCTACCGCAAACGTGAAGATCGAATCGAAAGAGACAGCAACTCAGCGAAGTCATTAGCAATAAACAAAAAAAGAATTGTTTTAATAAATATTTTGGTAGTATTTGCATACATTCTTATATCTGTAAGGCTACTCGATTTAGCTATATCCCAAGAAAATTACAAAAATTTTAACAATCAGCTGTTAACAAAATATGAATTGCCTTCGCCAAAAACTACAAGGCCGGATATACTGGATAGGAACCAACATGTTCTTGCCACGAATCTACGAGTTACATCGTTACAAATCAATACGAAGAAAATCATTGATATAGAAGATTCAATAGAAAAACTAAATGGCGCGCTCCCTCGTTTAAGCAAGAAGGATTTATACAAAAAATTTAATTCTAAAAAAAACTATGTCGACTTGGCAAGACACTTAAAACCATCGGAAGAACACAGAGTAAATCAACTTGGCATTCCTGGACTTGACTTCCATTACGAAGACAAACGCTATTATCCATACAACAACCTCGCATCTCATATCCTAGGTTACGTTGATATAGACAATAAAGGTCAATCGGGAATTGAAAGGCATATAGATAAAAACTTACCCAAGAATAAAAGTATTCAGCTAACAATAGACATTCGGGCACAACACATAATGACCAGAGAAATAAAAAAAGCTATATCAACATATCAAGCAAGAGGTGGAGCAGGAATTATTTTGAACGCAAAAAATGGGGAAATATTATCCCTGGTTTCACTCCCAGACTTTAACCCTAACACTAAAAAAAGAAGAGATATTATTGAAAAGGAAAAATTCAATCGAGCAATAAGTATTTACGAAATGGGATCGATACTAAAAATCTTCACAGCCGCATTAGCATTAGAAAGTGGAGTTGGGAGCATGGAAAGAATATACGACGTAAGTCAACCATTAAGATTGGGCAGGAAAATTATAAGAGATCTGCATCCCAAAAAAGATAATCTGACATTAGAGGAAATAGTTGTTTATTCTTCCAACGTGGGAGCCTCCTTGATAGCCAGTGACATAGAAGAAGAATATAAGGGCTTGCTAAAAGAATTTTTCATCCGAATGGGGTTTTTAAAAAGATCACCTGTTGAATTACCAGAAGTAGTCAAACCACAAGGACCAAAACTCTGGGGCAAAGTTAATACCTTAACAACCTCATATGGCTACGGTATATCTTTAAACCCCGTTCAGGTTACAACAGGAATCGCCACTATGGTGAATGGTGGCTATTTGAACCAGCCAACACTATTTCCAATCAAAGAAAAAAAAGGGAAGATCAGAAAAATAATCTCAAAAAAAACATCAAAAAGAATCCAAAGAATCATGCGCGAAGTCGTGGCAAACGAGAATGGCACCGGAAAAAGAGCTGATGTGCCAGGATATTTTGTTGGCGGAAAAACAGGGACCTCAGAAAAAGTTGGGATAAATGGCCAGTATGATCCAAACCTTTTAATGTCTTCCTTTACAGGAATTTTTCCCTATTTTGATCCAGAATACATCATAATGGTAATGATTGACGAACCAAAAAAGATCACCAAAGGTAGCATAGTTACCGGTGGTGCCATAGCCGCACCTGTTGTCAAAGAGGTTATAAAAGGTCTAATCTCGTTACTAGATATACAACAAAAAATAAAACACTATGATAACCTTAAGGCGAGTAACCATAAAATTTAAATTCAGAGATATGAATATTGCTTCTTACAAAACTAATTAAAAATATAGAAATTATCTCAGTCAGTGGTGATCTAAAGAGAAATCCAAATATTTTAGGCCTAAGCTCAGATTCACGAAAAATCAAACCAGGTTTTCTCTTCATTGCTCAAAAAGGCTCAGCATACGACGGACATAAATTTACCTTCGAGGCCATAAACGCAGGGGCAAGGGCGATTCTCGTGACAAAAAACACAAAAAAACTAAAAAATGCCTCTGTGCCAATTTTAATAAGTAATACACCAAGAAAATGTTCGGCTTTACTAGCCGCAAAATTCCATTCCTTTCAACCAAACAACATTGTGGCAGTTACCGGGACCAATGGAAAAACTTCTGTAATCGGGTTTCTATCTCAAATATGGTCAAAATTAGGAAGAAAATCAGCAACACTAGGAACTCTTGGCTTCACTTTAAATGCGCTGAATATTCACACGCCCTTAACAACTCCTGATCCAATTTTTATTCACGAAAAACTAGCAAAGCTTAAAAAAGAAAAAATTGACTTCCTTGCTATAGAAGCTTCAAGCCATGGCATTGAACAGAACAGACTTGATGGTCTAATTATCAATGCAGCGGCTTTTACAAATTTAAGCCATGACCACCTGGATTATCATGGGAATATTAAAAAATATTTTTCAGCAAAAAAAAGGTTATTTGAAAAAGTGATTAGCGAAGGTTCTAATGTAACTCTAAATATTGACTCACAAGCCTTTGGCGATCTTTTCAAAATATGCAAAAAAAGAAAGCACAAAGTAATGACCTATGGCGAAAAAGGTGGGGATTTACAACTAACAAATGTACTCGATTATGAAAAAGGGCAAATTTTTAATTTCTCCGCTTTTGGAAGAAAGTTTGAGACCAGTGTTCCCTTTTCTGGAAAATTTCAAATAAAGAATCTTCTGTGTGCAATAGGTATAGCAGTCGCCCATGGTCATAATATTAAAAAAGTAATGGAAGTTATTCCAAAGCTTGAATCTATAAAAGGGCGTTGTCAACTAATTGCAACGCACCCCAACGGTGCTAAAATTTATCTGGATTATGCACATACACCTGAGGCTCTTAAGGAGGTTCTTAGCAATCTACGCTCTAAAATTATGGAGGGAAAACTTTACATTCTGTTTGGATGTGGAGGAGATCGGGATAAAAGCAAAAGGATCGTTATGGGAAGAATCGCCGCAAAATTTAGCGACGGCGCTTTTATCACCGACGATAACCCCAGAAATGAAAATCCAAAAAAAATAAGAAAACAGATACTTGCCGGATTTTTGCCACAAACAGGAGTAATGGTAAAAGAAATTGAGAAACGTCAAAAAGCTATAAAAACCGCAATCAGTAAATTAAAGAATAACGATTCTCTAATCATTGCGGGGAAAGGACATGAAGACTATCAAATTATTGGAGAAGAAAAACAAAAATTCGATGATATGAAAATAACAAAAGAAGAAATTAAAAAAATTGCAAAAAAATATAAGATTAAAAAACCTTTGGAATAGTAAGGAAATTAATACTGCGCTCAATTTATCAAATAGCGCTGCTTGGATGGCATCCGGCGTTTCAATTGATAGCAGAAAAATAGCCAAAGGGGATATTTTCATCGCTATTGTTGGACCAAAATTTGATGGTAATCAGTTTACCAACGATGCTCTCGAAAAAGGTGCTGCTGCCGCAATTGTTAACTATATTCCCAGAAACCTAAGGAGAAAAAGGCCTATTCTAATCGTTAAGGATACAAGCCTGGCGCTAAAAAAAATAGGCGAAGCGGCTAGAAAAAGAACTCAAGCAAAAATAATTACCATCACGGGAAGTGTTGGAAAAACTACAACAAAAGAACTGTTGAGGGAAATTCTAGAGAAAGAAGGATCAACAACCGCTACTATCGGAAATTTAAACAATCAACTTGGTCTTCCATTAAGTCTATCAAGGATGCCAAAAAAAAGTGATTTTGGAATCTTTGAATTAGGCATGAATAAGCCTGGCGAAATATCGAATCTAACAAAAATTACAAAGCCCGATATTGCAATAATAACAAACATAGAAAAAGCTCATTTAAAATTTTTCAAGAATCTTAGAGGAATAGCTTTGGCAAAATCTGAGATCTTTAAAGGAATGAAAGGTGGTATAGGGATTTTAAATAGAGACAGTAAGTTTTATGGCTTGCTAAAGAAAGAGGCCATAAAAAACAAAATACAAAGAATTGTCACTTTCGGGGAACATAAATCTTCCGACGTTAGGTTACAGCGCTACACATTAAAAAGTCAATCAAGTGAATGCGTAACAACTGTTGGTAAAAAAAAGATAACATACGACTTAAGATCTACGGGAAAACATTGGATAATCAATTCCTTAATCATACTTGCAACCGCCCTAGCTCTTAAGCTTAATCCAGAAAATATAGCAAAAAGATTAGAAAAAACAAAACCGATAACAGGGAGAGGAAAAAAATATAATATAAAGTTAAAAAACCTTAATTTTACTCTTTTAGATGATAGCTATAACGCCTGTCCAGCTTCTATGGAAGCTGGGATACAGGTTCTGGATAATATGAAACCAAAAGCAAACGGCAGATGCATAGCGATACTGGGAGATATGTTAGAACTCGGAAAAGAATCAAATGAAATGCACCTAAATTTAAGAAATAATTTGATTGGATCAAACATTGATCTAGTTTTTACAAGCGGAAAATATATGAAAAATTTATATAAGGTTTTGCCAAAAGAAATGAGAGGCGTCCACAACAACAACCCTCAAGAGCTCGCCAAAATCCTAGCGCCGAAAATAAGAAAAAATGACATTATATTTGTTAAAGGATCAAATGGAACTAAGATGTTCAAAATAGTAGAAACATTGAAATCGATAAAAATGAAAGATAAGAAGTAACAATGCTTTACAATTTTCTAGTTCCCCTAGCAGATCAAATCGGTGCTTTGAATATATTCCGCTATATTACCTTTAGAGCTGGTGGGGCAATAATTACTGCCCTATTCATCAGCTTCATAGTTGGCCCCTGGCTAATAAACTGGCTCAAGAAAAAACAAAAGTCCGGCCAACCGATTCGAAAAGATGGACCTCCAGGTCATCTTGATAATAAAAAAGGCACGCCAACGATGGGGGGTCTTATCATTCTAATTGCACTGGTAGTTAGCACAATCCTGTGGTCAGACTTAACGAATTTCTACATATGGTCGATCCTTTTTGTCACCGCATGCTTTGGATTAACGGGGGTTGTTGATGATTTCCTAAAGATCAAAAAAAGTTCCTCTGTCGGTTTATCGGGAAAAACCAAATTTCTTGTTGAAATTATAATATCTTTGATTGCGATCCTCTGGATTCTACACTTTCAAGACTATACCAATAATAATGTAAACACCTCACTAAGCTTTCCCTTCATCAAGAATCTCTTGATTGATTTAGGGTGGTTTTTTATTCCTTTTTCGATTCTGGTAATTGTAGGATCATCTAATTCTGTCAATTTAACGGATGGTTTAGATGGTCTGGCGATAGTACCTATTATGATAGCTTTTAGCTGCTTCGCTGTTATTTCGTATCTTGTGGGAAATGCATTATTTTCGAATTATCTGAATATAATACATATAGCTGGTGCGGGTGAATTAACTATATTCTGCGGAGCACTTGTAGGTGCCGGGTTAGGCTTTTTGTGGTATAACGCACCGCCCGCAATGGTTTTCATGGGCGATACAGGATCGTTGCCCGTCGGCGCAGCATTGGGCCTCATCAGCGTCATCACTAAACATGAATTGGTTCTAGTTATTATAGGTGGGCTATTTGTACTGGAAACCATATCGGTAATAGGCCAAGTAGTATCATTTAAATTAACCGGAAAAAGAATCTTCACAATGGCACCTCTGCACCACCATTATGAACAGAAAGGATGGAAAGAGCAGACAATAGTAATCCGTTTCTGGATTATTGCTACCATTTTAGGATTAATTGGATTAGCAACCCTAAAACTTAGGTAGCCCAATTGATCATTCCACATTCACTTGCAGGAAAGAAAGTAGCCATTCTAGGGCTAGGAAAGTCTGGCTTGTTTGCAGCAAAAGCTCTAAACAGAATTGGAGCAAAATTTGTAGCATGGGATGATGAAAAGAAAACAAGAGATCAGGCAAAAAAACATGGCGTACCAATTAAGAACTTGATCAAATTCGATTTCAAAAAAATAGACATTCTGATTCTGAGTCCGGGAATCCCGCTAAACTTCCCCGCCCCTCATCCAGTTGTAAAAAAGGCAATATCCGCTAAATGCAAAATAATTAATGAAATGGATTTGTTGGGAGAAAATAATCAAGGATCACAATTTATTGGAATCACTGGAACCAATGGAAAATCAACAGTCACAGCATTACTGGGTAAAATATTTTCAAACAGTCATCTAAATATACAAATCGGAGGCAATATTGGCTATCCATCATTGGGGTTAAGAAAGTTGGGTAAAAATGGAGCATATATTTTAGAAGTGTCTTCTTATCAACTGGAATTATTGTCTTCAATAAAATTTGATATAGCTATCTTAATAAATATTAGCCCTGATCATATTTCAAGACATGGAAGTTTTAGAAATTACATAAAAATTAAGGAAAGTATTTTTAAAAACCAAAAAGATCAAGATCTTGCGATTATTGGAATCGATGACAAATTCAGCTATGAGATCTACAAAAGACTCAAAAAAGAGAAACGCCAAAAAGTAATTCCAATATCAAAAAACAAAAAAATCCCTGGAGGTGTATATTCCTCAAAAGGATGGCTAATTAATGATATAAATCTAAAAAAAGAAAAAATCATTAAAATTGAAAGGCTTAAAAATATTACGGGACTGCATAATGTGCAAAATGTAGCCGCTGCATTGGCGGCGTCCTGGTCTTCCGGTATTAACAAAAAGGCTATTCTATCCAGCATATTAAAGTTTAAAACCCTTCTCCATCGACAAGAAATAATCTTAGAAAAGAAGGGAATAACATTTATTAATGATAGCAAGGCTACAAATATTGATTCCGCTGTTAAAGCTTTAGAAAATTATAAAAATATATTCTGGATTGCCGGTGGACAATCAAAAAACGAAAACTTTAGAAAGATGATTCCTTTTTTGAAGAACGTTAAACACGCCTTCTTCTTGGGCGAAACGAGTAATCAATTACACACATTACTTGGAAAACGCTTAGAATCGATCGAGTCTGATAACCTAGAAAAAGCAACCACTCAAGCCTACAACATGGCTCAAGAATTTTTAAAAGACAACAAAGAGAAACAGGCATCAGTGCTGCTGTCTCCCGCCTGCGCATCTCTAGATCAATGGAAAGATTTTGAAGAAAGAGGAAATGCTTTTAAANAAACTGTTAAGGAATTAATGAAATAAACAGGTTGTTATAATGTTTTCGAGAACCGATAAGAGCCTTGTNGGTAAATGGTGGTGGACTNTAGATAGGTGGAATTTAACAGCNATTCTTCTATTA
This sequence comes from Rickettsiales bacterium, assembly GCA_002712065.1. Classification (GTDB taxonomy): domain Bacteria; phylum Pseudomonadota; class Alphaproteobacteria; order UBA8558; family UBA8558; genus UBA8558. The sequence goes on from PARU01000026.1 coordinate 13,642, forward strand.
ATGTTTATTGGNTCTATTCTAATATTTTCCGCAAGCCCATCAATGGCCCTTCGATTAGATANCATTAGCTCCTANCACTTTATAACAAAACACTTAACATTCTTGCTGATATCTGTATGCATCCTATTCTGCTCTTCCATCATGATGCCNAAAAATATTTTAAAAGTTAGCTTATTGATTTTTGTGCTTTCCCTCATTCTAACAATTTTTACCNTAATTTTTGGTCAAGAAATAAAAGGAAGCAGAAGGTGGTTACAATTAGGTGAACTAAGTATGCAGCCTGCAGAATTTTTAAAACCAGCTTTCGTGATCGTCACCGCATGGTTATTTTCTCTAGATTTTAGAAAAAATAATCATATAGCTGGCTGGCTATCATTTATATTACTTGCTGTTTTGATATTCATAATAGCGAAACAGCCGGATAATGGAATGGNAGTTATTTTATTTTGTGTTTGGTCAATCCAGCTAATAGTCTCGGGAGTATCTATTCGAATAATAATCTCTCTTTTTATTTTATTTCTGACATTGATAGGCCTCCTGTACCTAGCGTCGGCCAATGTTCAGCATAGAATCCATAGTTATCTCGATCCATCAGTAGGAGACCGCTTTCAAATTGAAAAATCACGCGAAGCCTTTGAAAGAGGAGGAATGCTGGGGGTTGGACCTGGAGAAGGGTCAGTTAAAGAAGATATTCCAGACGTTCATACTGACTTTATTCTAGCGATTGCTGGAGAAGAATATGGTGTGGTTGCGTGTTTATTAATTGTAAGCATCTTCGTCTTTATAGTTATTAGAGGATCTATTCTGGTGCGAAAAAGCAAGAATCTTTTTGTTATTCTCAGTGTAAGCGGTCTTCTTGGTCAATTAGGGTTACAGGCCTTTATTAATATTGCATCTACTCTACACATGATACCAACAAAAGGAATGACCTTGCCCTTTGTTTCCTACGGCGGTTCTTCCTTAATAGCAATGTCTCTAGGTATGGGGATAATGCTTTGTCTTACGAAAAAAAGGATCGAGGAAGAAAATTTATTTTAACTGAGAAAATGAAAAAAAAATCATTCGTTATAATCGCAGGTGGTACCGGAGGGCACGTTTATCCAGCAATCTCACTTGCCAAAAAATTAAGTGACCGAAGATATCCCGTAGTATTTCTTACAGACAAAAGGGGGGCTAAATTTATTAAGTTAAAGAGTAAGATAAAAATCTTTATCCTGCCCTCCCCTGGAAAAAAAGCAGGAATCCTTTCACTATTAGAAAAACTATACGTTCTTATAAGAAATTTTTGTACCTCTCTTAAGAAATTAAAGACTCTAAAACCTTCTGCCGTTATAGGCTTTGGTGGATATTATTCTATCTCTCCAATCTTGGCGTCCTATGTATCAAAAATACCAATTTTAATCCACGAACAAAATGCTATGGCTGGTCGTGCTAATAAACTATTGTTTCCTATAGCTGATAGGATCGCAATATCATTTAGAAAAGTAGACGGATTAAGAGCTAATAAAAAAAAGATTGTTAGAACCGGCACCCCTATTCGTCCAGAATTCTTTAAACTTGGAAAAAAACTGTACTCGGATTACAGTAGAAAAACTAACTTGAAAATCCTCGTAATTGGGGGAAGTCAAGGAGCTCGGTCATTTAGCAAAATTTTACCTCACGCCTTAAGTTTAATCGATGAAAAGGACAGGAAAAGACTTGTGATCAGCCAACAGTGTAATAAAAAAGATATATATCAATTAAAAAAAATTTATGCCCATCTAAAGGTAAAAACTAATTTGAAAATATTTTTTCATAATCTGCCCAAAATACTAACAAAATGTCATCTCGTTATTGCGCGCTCGGGCGCGTCAACAATTGCTGAGCTTGAAGTAGCCAACAAGCCATCTATATTAATTCCTTACCCTTACGCAAAAGATAATCATCAAATGAAAAATGCTCAAATGATGGAATCGGCCAAACCAAATTGGATTCTCGAAGAAAATGAAAAAACCCCTATTTTAATGTCAAAGTTGATTCAAAAATTAATAAAAAATCCAGGCACTTTTTTAAATAAGGTAAAAAACAAGAGAAAAAGAACCTTTAATAATGGAAGTGAGAATTTAGCCAAACATTGTGTTCAAATTGTAGGTGATAAAGCGTGAGTAAGAATCTTTTAAAAAATAAAAAAAATTTAAGAAGCGAGTATCCAGAAAAAAATTTGATTCATTTCGTTGGAATAGGTGGAATTGGCATGAGTGGAATTGCCGAAATTCTACATAATCTTGGCTATAAAATTCAAGGAAGCGATAAAAAAAACAATAAAAATTGCCTAAGACTGATAAAAAAAGGAATCAAGGTATTTGTTGGTCATGACAAACAAAATATTAAAAACGCCACACTGTTGGTCGTATCTTCAGCAGTTAAGATGAAGAATATTGAAATTAGAACTGCCCTAAAAAATAAAGTACCAGTTATAAAAAGATCAGAAATGCTATCAGAATTAATAGGCTTAAAAAATTCAATTGTAGTCTCAGGAAGTCACGGCAAGACAACAACAACTTCTCTAATATCTGCCCTTATGGATGCGGCAAAACTTGATCCAACCGTAATCAATGGCGGCGTTATCAATTCTTACGGAACAACGGCAAAGTTAGGAGATGGAAAATGGATCGTTGTAGAAGGCGATGAATCGGATGGGAGTTTTAAAAATTTGCCTGTAACGATAGCGGTAGTTACAAATATCGATAAAGAGCACCTAGATCACTATGGATCTCCTAAGCTCCTTCGCGAAAGTTTTATCTCTTTCATTGAGGAAACACCGTTTTACGGTCTTGCTNCTGTATGCATTGACCACCCAGAAACTAGGAAAGTTCTAAAGAAAATAACCGATAAAAAAATATTGACCTATGGCTTAAGAAAAGATGCAAATTTTTATCCAGAAAACATTAAAATGGATAAAGGAAAATCCACCTTCGACGTTATAATTAATAATAAAGATAGAAAGGAAGAAAAAAGAAAATTTCTTAAAAAAGTTGTTCTGAATATGCCCGGTACACACAATATTGTAAATTCGTTGGCCGCAATAGTTGTTGGTTATTTCTTAAAAATACCAAAAAAGATAATACATGGATCGTTTAAAGAATTCTCTGGCATCGAAAGAAGGTTAACTCTGATAAATATTGTAAAAAACAACATTAAGATNTTTGATGACTATGCCCATCATCCTACGGAGATAAAATGTGCATTAACAACTCTTAAAAAAATATATAGCAAATCATCAATAATCTCTGTATTTCAACCCCATCGTTATTCTCGGACAAAAAGTCTATTTGATGAGTTTTGTAAATCTCTGAGTCTTGCAGATAAAGTAATAATTTCAGATATTTATGGTGCCGGAGAAAAAAAGATATCCGGAATCAACAAAGAAAAATTGAAACACGGNATTGAGAAAATCGGACACAAAAACGTTTTAACGCTAAATAAATTTCAAAATCTATCCACCATAATAAAACGAGAAGCACGTGCTAATGATATTATTGTTTTTCTTGGAGCAGGAAGTATTTCTACCTGGGCGAACGATCTAGCAAAACAGTTAAAATAATTTATAGAAATGAAAACTACTGATGATTCGAAGATTCGATAATCTCTTACTAAAAAGATTGCCCAAAACCAAAGGTGAATATATAGAAAACGCACCTATTGGAAAAAAAACTTGGTTTAGAACAGGTGGTCTCGCTGAAGTATTGTTTGAGCCTCATGACAAGAATGATCTTATTTCTTTTATAAAAAATATAAAGACTAACACCCCTCTCACAATAATTGGCAGGGGATCTAACCTTCTTGTAAGAGATGGGGGAGTTCCAGGAGTGGTGATTAAGCTGAATAATAGTCTTGCTCAAATAACGTTTAAAAAAGACAAGATAGAAGCAGGAGCAGGAATCTTAAATCACAAAATAGTCCAGGAATGTAAAAAAAGATCAGTCTCTGGTTTAGAATTNTTAGTAGGGATACCCGGATCAATAGGTGGGGCAGTAGCAATGAATTCTGGAGCGTACGGTAAAGAAATAAAAGACATAGTACAATCTGTAGAAATAATTACAAAAACGGGAAAAAGAAAAATTATTCCAGAAGAAAAAATCANATTCCAGTACAGAAAGGCGCTTTTACCAAAAGATTCATTAATTACTCAAGTTAATTTAAATTTTTCCAAAGGTAAAAAAACGGAAATTGAGGAACTAATCAAAATTATTCAAAGAGAAAGAAAGAAAACACAGCCAATAAATTCTAAGACATGCGGGAGNACATTCCGCAATCCAAAAGGATGTAAAGCTTGGGAATTAATTGATAAAGCAGGATGCAGAGGAATGAAAATGGGTTCAGCAATGATATCTGATAAGCACTGTAATTTTATAATCAATACGAGCACAGCTAGCGCAAAAGAGATAGAGGCTTTAGGAAAACAAGTGATAAAAATGGTAAAGCAAAAAACAGGNGTAAAGCTTGAATGGGAAATTAAAAGAGTAGGATCATATAGCTAGTCGATATAATATTGGAAATCTAGGATCGAATGAATAAGCACATCGTAATTTTAAAAGGCGGAAAATCAAGGGAAAGAACAATCTCTCTCCAAAGTGCAAAAAATATATCCGCATCTCTAAAAAGACTCGGCTATACAGTAACGGAAATTGATANTTCCTGTACGCTAAAAGAATTAATAAAAAAGTTAGAATCCAAACCAAGAGCGATTTTTAACGCCCTGCACGGACAATATGGTGAAGATGGAACTATTCAGGGATTAATAGAGCTCTTAAAAATCCCCTANACTCATTCCGGTGTACTAGCATCTGCCCTAGCAATGGATAAATATGTTTCCAAACTTTTGTTAAGCAAGAACGGTTTTTTATGTCCTNATGGAAAAGTATNAGATATCNATNACTTATCAAGAAATATAAGAATAAGAAAACCCTATGTAATAAAGCCAATCAATGAAGGATCCAGCATTGGAGTAAATATTGTTAGCAATTCGCAACAATTGAAATCAATTAAAAAGAAATGGAAATTTGGAGAAAAAATATTAATAGAAGAATACATTTATGGACGAGAAATAACTGTTGCTATCATGGGTAANAAAGCGCTGGGAGCCCTAGAAATTATAACAAAAAAAGAATTTTATAATTTCGGAGCAAAATATTCCGATCCAAAAACAAAACACATAGTTCCAGCACCTCTTTCTTCAAAAAAGTACAAGGAAGTNCTCGGATTAGCCTTGCAAGCTCATGAACTTTTCGGATGTCGCGGAATCACTAGAGTTGATTTTCGCTACTGTGAAAAAGGNAAACATAGAGNAAANTTTTTTATATTAGAAATTAATACTCAACCAGGAATGACNAAAAACTCCTTATTTCCTGAAATTGCTGCTTATAGAGGTATATCTTTTGATCAGCTGGTAGAATGGATAATAAAGAATGCAAGCCTAGATAAATAGTAAAATGAAAATAAAGCATAAATTCTTTAGTATTGTTCTTTTTCTAATTGTTCTAACAACCGCCCTTTATATTCTTGCTCCAGATAATAACCTGCACAAAAAAAAGATTGGTGATTTTTTTACAAAAAATATAATCAGTAAAAACTTAGTTATAAGAAAAATAAAAGTTAAAGGCGCAAAGAAGTTATCAAAAAATAGTATATTGGAAATGATACAACTCCAAAAAGGGAGTCCAATCTATAATTTTGATTCGACAAAAATACGGAAAAAAATTGAATCCATGGATTGGGTTGAGAAGGCCGAAATAACACGTTTCTTGAATGGGACAATTAATATTACTATTCTTGAAAAATCTCCAATAGCATTGTGGAAAAAAGATAACGACTTGTTTTTNATTGATGNTAAGGGACAAATTATCGAAAAAAATGATCCAAATAATCCTTCAAACCTTCTNCTGATTCTAGGAGATGGAGCACCGGAGCATATTAATAATCTATTATCAATATTGAAAAAATTTCCCAACATACATAAAAATATTCGTTATGCTCAAAGAATAAGTAATCGTAGATGGGATTTAGGATTAAAAAATCATTCTACTGTTCTTCTGCCCGAAAAAAATTATGCACTTACATTGGAAAAACTTTCGAAACTAGAAACAAAGGAAAATATTCTATCAAAGAAGGCAAGCATAGATATGAGAATACCCAAGAAAATCATTTTTAAGGCTTTAGATTAAAAATGAAGAAGAATGAAAATTTTATTACCGTTGTTGATGTAGGCTCATCAAAGGTTTGCTGCCTGATAGCAGAGCGATCTCAAGATAATTCCCAAGAGTTAGAAATCAAAGGAATTGGATTACANAGGTCTGATGGGATAAAAAATGGATCGATCGTTGATATGGAGAAAGTCGAAAGATCCATTCGTCAAACCGTACAAACAGCAGAGAAAATGGCAAAAGTAACTATAGAAAATATNATCGTCAATTTTTTTGAGAGTAGATATGAATCGCATCGCTTCAAAACAGCTTTAAATATAAATGGTAGTGAAATAGGTCATCAGGATTTAAAAAAAATTTGGCACAATTGTATTAAAGAAAATATTGCCGAGGATCGAAAAGTTTTACATACGACCCCAATTAACTACTCTGTTGATGGTAAGAGTGGAATAAGCGACCCCCGGGGTATGTATGGAAAAAAATTAGAATGCATGTTTCATATCGTAACGACCAGCCAACAAATTATCAGTAACTTGAAGAGCTGTATTAACAGGTGTCATTTAGAAGTAGNGCAGATAGTCCTCTCACCTTACGCTTCTGGTATTGCGTGTATCAAGCCCGATGAAAAAAAACTAGGTGTAACATGTATTGATATTGGCGGNGGAACAACTTCTGTTGCTACCTTTGTAAATGAGAAATTTGTTTTTGCGAAAACTCTGCCTATAGGTGGGGAAAACATTACAAAGGATATTGCAAGCGGGTTATCAACCNCAATCTCGGATGCTGAAAGAATAAAAACTANCCACGGTTCTGTCATTCCTACAAGTTTAGATGAAAATGAATCTATAGACGTTCCCTTATTAGTCGGCGATGAAGAAGGCTCTGATATTCATCGAATACCAAGATCCTTTTTAAACGGGATTATAAGGCCCAGATTAGAAGAAATTCTATCGCATGTACGAGACAGTCTTGAGAATTCAGCCATTAAAAAAGAAAATTATCAATTTATAGTTGCCACAGGGGGCGCGAGCCAGATGACAGGGATTAGGGAATTAATTAGCCAATTCATGGAGAACAAACAAACAAGAATCGCGACACAGCCAAAACGATTTAAAGGAGAGGCTGAAGCAACAACCGGCTCATCCTTTGCAACAGTTAAAGGTCTACTAGAACATGCAAGAATTGAGAGCAGCAAAGATGATTTTAGAAGCTATAACTTTATGATGAACAAAACAAACTTGGCACATAAGATAATTACATGGTTTAAAGATAATTTGAATCCACTATGAATAAAACAGTATGTAACAAAATGTAACAAAGAGTTATTTGAGAAACACCCGTATTGTTGGTAATGATCGGGTAATGTGGCAGTCAACGATAAAAAAAGAAGTGAATTTTAGCGGTGTAGGTATTCACACCGGTAAAGTCGCTTTGGTTTCTTTAAAGCCCTCAGGACCAAATACGGGGATAGTTTTTTATAAAAAATTTAGTCAGGGAAAAACGGTCCAAATACCCGCATTATGGAAGAACGTAGTTAATACCCACCTATCAACAACACTTGGCGACTCAAATAATCATAAAATCCAAACTGTTGAACATTTAATGGCAGCGCTTTCTGGTTGTAGGGTTGATAACCTAATAATTGAGATAGAAGGAAGTGAAGTCCCAATTATGGATGGTAGCTCATACCCTATTGTAAAATTGATCAAAAAAGCCGGTATATGTCAACAAAACGCGAAAAGAAAATACATCAAAGTTCTAAAAGAAGTTTCCCTGTCAAACGAAGATAAGTCTGTTTCTATTAAACCCTCAGATCAATCAACAATATCTTGCAAAATATCCTTTCCTGGTTGCGCAATTTCTGAACAAGAACATTCCTTTGATATGGAGGAAAATTCTTTTAAATCTGATATTTCAAAAGCTAGAACTTTTGGACTGTACAACAGTATTAGCAAATTGCACGCTTCTGGAATGGGTCTTGGAGGATCTCTTGATAACTCGGTTATTGTAAATGGTAACGAAATTCTTAACGAAGATGGGCTCAGATATAAGAACGAATTTGCTCGACATAAATTACTGGATATTGTTGGCGATCTATATCTAGCCGGAGGACAAATAATTGGTGATTTCAAAGGAAATCAAGCCGGACATTCTATTACACAACACTTGGTAAAAAATTTATTATCCGATCCATCTTCATGGAGTTTTTTCGAGAAAAATAAAAGATCTAGCGATTCGCAAAATGCTATTTACCCACTAAAAGAGGCTGTTTCCGCATAAATATTTTTAGCAAAGCTTACCTTAACCAAACAACTAAACATAAAAACCCCAACACCAATAGCTAAATGCCTTCCAAGTAAGGATTGTTGCTGATAATTTAGTCAGATGAGTGCTATAATTATCCAAACTTTTTATAATAAAAAAATTCAGAAACTTGTTTTGCAAACAAAATAAAATGAAATTTCACTATTATTGCGCAAGATTCACAAACAAAGTTATTCTAATAGCTGCCTGCATTCTTTTAGGCAGCTTTTTATATGGTTGTGAATCAAATGAAGAAATAGAAATCAGTTACGCTGAGCGGTCCATAGACTCGATTTATAATGATGCTTTAAATGAATTTAAGAATCAAAACTACTTGCGAGCTGCAAAACTTTTTGAAGAAGTCGAGAGACAGCATCCCTACTCTTATTGGGCATCAAAAAGTTTATTAATGGCTGGTTTCTCATACTATAAAAAAAATAAATACGATCAAGCCGTTCTTAGTTTTGATCGCTTCATACAGTTGCACCCCGCAAATAGAGATCTAGCCTACGCCTACTACATCAAGGGATTGTGTTATTTTGAACAAGTTGTAGATATTAACAGGGACCAAAAAAGTACAAAAATGTCGTTAGAGGTATTTGAGGTATTGATTGAAAAGTTTCCCAAAAGTAAATACGCAAAAAATGCTCAAAGAAAAATATACTTCCTTATTGATCATCTCGCTGGAAAAGAAATGGAGGTAGCCAGATATTATCAAAAGAGAGGAGCTAGGCTAGCAGCAATCAATAGATACAGCAAAGTTATTGAGGAATATCAATCGACTCTTCATACCAAAGAAGCTTTGTATAGATTAGTGGAAAATTATTTATCTTTGGGGGTATTTGATGAGGCAAAAAAAAATGCAGCCGTCTTAGGACATAATTTTCCAAACAGCAAATGGTATAAACATGCTTATCTATTAATGAAAAATGATGACTTGCAAATAAACGAAATGTTCATCGAAGAAACAAATGATGAGCCAACTTCAAATACGGACAAAAAGCCTAAAAAGGAAGAGGATGAAAGCTTTTTCAGTTGGTTTGATGATCTTTTTGAAAAAGACGAGGACCTAAACAAAAGCGAAAAGGAAGAATCAAGTCAGATCTCCGAGAATTAAGATAGTACCGTTATGGCAACTAAAGGATTTTTGAACCCCACTATAGAAAAATTGTCCCCTGAACAAGCAAACAAGGAGCTAGAAAAGCTGTACAAAGAAGTGCAGCTTCATAATAAACTATACTTTCAGGAAGATTCTCCCAAAATCCCAGATTCTGAATATGACGCGCTAGTTGAAAGAATTCGACAGATTGAGAAGCTTTTTCCGAAAATAAAAATTTCTCAGAATCTTCTAGATAAAGTTGGCTTCGAGCCTTCAGAAAAATTTGAAAAAGTATCGCATTTGCAACCCATGCTTTCACTAGCTAATGCATTTTCCGAAAAAGATATTAGTGACTTTAACTTACGCGTTAGAAAATTTCTTAATCTAGACGAAAACTCTCAATTAGAAATAATAGCGGAACCNAAAATAGACGGTCTTTCTGTATGCCTCAGGTATAAAAATGGCNAACTAATACTTGGATCAACNCGGGGCGATGGCAGTAACGGAGAAAATATAACAAAGAACATATTAACGATCCAAGATATTCCAAAATCTCTAAAAACGGGCAATCCCCCAGAACTCATTGAAATAAGAGGGGAAGTTTTTATGAAGAAAAGTGATTTTCTAGAATTAAACAAAAAACAAGAGTCAGTTGAAGAAAAAATTTTTGCAAACCCAAGAAATGCCGCTGCCGGAAGCTTAAGACAACTCGATCCCTCAATAACATCAAAAAGACCTTTGAATTTCCTTGCTTATGGGTGCGGAAGCGTAAATTCGAAATTAGCAAAAAGTCATTGGGATCTTTTAACATTAATAAAGAGCTGGGGATTTCAAGTTAGTCCTTATACAAAAATTTGTAAGAATAACTTAGAAGCTAATGATTATTTCCAAGAAATTATGATTAACCGTTCCTCAATTCCCTTTGATATGGACGGCGTAGTCTATAAAGTTAGCAAGATAGATTTTCAAACAAGGCTTGGTTCTGTCACAAAAGCCCCTAGATGGGCAATTGCAAGAAAATTTCCTTCTGAAAAAGCACAAACTAGATTAAAAAAAATTACTATTCAAGTCGGACGTACGGGGATTTTAACTCCTGTTGCCGAGCTAGAACCTATTAATATTGGAGGAGTATTGGTGTCCAGAGCAACGTTGCATAACGATGATGAGATTAAAAGAAAAGATATTAGAGAGGGTGATCAGGTCCTCGTACAAAGGGCTGGAGATGTCATTCCACAAATTGTTTCTTCAATACCCGAAAAGAGATCATCCAACAGCACTGTCTTTTCTTTTCCTTCAACCTGCCCTTGCCCGCTAAAGCTCCCAATAGAAAGAGTATCAGGTGAGGTTGCTATAAAATGTAGCGGAGGATCCAAATGCCCTTTCCAACAAGTTGAGAGATTAAAACACTTTGTGTCTAGGCAAGCTTTCGACATTGAGGGTCTGGGGGGGAAAAATATTAAAAAACTTTGGTCCGATGGATTTATAAAATCTCCTGCTGATATTTTTAAATTGAGGAGATTTAAAAATAAGATAAAAAATCTCGAAGGATGGGGAGATCTTTCCTTCCAAAACCTTGAAGATGCAATTGAAGAAAAGAGAACAGTTTACTTTGATCGCTTTATATACTCTTTAGGAATTCCCCAAATAGGAGAGAGTACTGCAAAGCTGTTAGCAAAAAACTATCAAAATCTAGAGCATCTAATGCTCGCCATAAAAGAATGCAAAAACACAGAAAGCAGTGAATTTAAAGATCTTTCTGACATTAATGGCATAGGTCCTTCAATTGCGAATGATATTATTGAATTCTTATTAGGAAGAGAAAACCTAGAGGCTATCCGAGATTTAGCATCGGAGTTAAAAATTAAAGATTTACCTACCAAATCGATTAAAAGCTCGCCTATAAAAAATAAAGTAATAGTTTTTACTGGCTCTCTAGATTCAATGTCTAGAAGTGAGGCTAAGGAGAAAGCCGAATTATTAGGTGCAAAAGTTACAGGATCTATTTCATCAAAAACTGATTATCTGATAGTAGGAAAAGAAGCAGGAACGAAGGAAAAGAAAGCTAAGGATTTAGATATAAAACTTATTGATGAATCACAGTGGCTAAAAATCATAAAAAGCAATTAGTATTCTAAACTGGCTCGGTCTCTCGCTTAAGCCAAGACAACTGATCCTTATCAAGAGAATCTTTCAAACTTAAATATACTCTATCGTGATAATCGTTTAACCAATTGATCTCCTTTACATTAAGCATCCGTCTATTAATTAAGTGTCTATCAATCGGAGCAAGGGTCAATGTTTCGAAAAATAACTCTTTTTTTTCCCGATTTTCCAACACCGTAACTAAATTTTCAATACGAATCCCATATTTGTCAGCTTTATAATAACCAGGTTCGTTGGAAAGGATCATTCCCGGAAGAATATTAACATTATTTTTAGCCTTCGAAATACTTTGTGGCCCTTCATGAACCCCCAAATAACTTCCTACTCCGTGACCAGTTCCATGATCATAATCGAGTCCAGATTGCTTTAGGTATTTTCTAGCTTTTGGATCTAGCTGATATCCTTTCGTGCCAAAAGGAAAAGTAGCGCTTGCAATAGCAATATGACCTTTTAAAACCTTTGTAAAATTATTTTTTTGATCATTGCTGGGCTTGCTAGATCCTCCTCTCACAAAAATAGTCCGAGTAACATCAGTTGTGCCATCTAAATATTGAGCCCCGGAATCTATCAAAAAAATATTTCCACATTTGATAACCTCATCGCTGGCTTTGCTGGGTCGATAATGAACAATAGCGGCATGTCCACCAACAGCGGAAATAGTCTCAAAACTGAGTCCTTTAAAAAATTGATTCTTTTCCCTTAATTTCTTTAATTTTTTNGTAGCAGTTAATTCCGTAATATTTTTCTTTCCAACAGNTTTATATAACCAAGATAGGAATTTGACCAACGAAACACCATCTCTCAAATGAGCTGACCTTGCTCCGCTAATTTCAATCTCGTTCTTACAAGCCTTGGGCAAGAGGCAAGGATCTTCTCCAAAGGAAAGATTTGCCTTGGCAAGAATCAAAGTTTGGTAGACCGAGAAAGGAGTTTTATTTTTATCAACTAAAACCCTTTGCTTTGAGTTAGCAATTTTCTTTAGAAAAATATCAAAATTTTCAGGTCGCATAAATTTTACACCGTCACCCAATATAATTCTTTTTTTTCTATCAATCTTTTTTGGATCGATAAAAAGAGTAACCTCACCTTCAGAATTAATCGCAGCAAAACAAAGGCACAAAGGCGTATGTTTAACGTCGCTTCCTCGAATATTTAACAACCAAGCAATTGAATCCGGGCTAGTTAAAATAAAAAAACTACACTTTTTTCCTCTTAAGATTTTTGCGACTTTTTTTCTCTTAAATTCTGCTGTATGACCAGCAAATTGGATTCCATGAAAAAACATTTTCCTTGTAGGCATCTTTGGTTGGTTGATCCAAATTTTATCAATAAAGTTCTTTTCGCAGCTTTTCAAAACCACGAGCTGCTTTTGGCAAACACTCTTGACATACTGAATCTCAGAGATCGAGTGCAACCTTGCATCAAATCCAATTTTTTTTCCCTTAGTAAAATTTGCTCCTATCCAAACTCCGATCTCTTTTAGAGACAATGATTGTATCTCATACAGTCTTGAATCAACCTCATTCTTCGCTTGCAAGGTGTAACGACCATCAACAAAAAGCGCAGAAGCTCCCTCAGAATTAATAACACTCATGCCGGCAGAGCCAGTAAATCCGCTCAACCAAGCTAGCCTCTTTGCATAGGAAGGTGTGTACTCATTCTGATATTCATCTGCATAGGGGACAAGCAAACCATCTAAATTTCTTTTTGAGAGCAATTGATGAAGTTTTTGTAATCGAAAGAAAAATTTTTTCATCTCTTTTTTATGAAACTCTTTAAAACTTTCTTTATTCCAGTTTGAAAAATAATTTCTAGCTTATTGCCTTGCATGCTCTTTATCTTACCGTAACCAAATTTATCATGAAAAACTTCTTCTCCAATCTTCACAGCCTCCTGGACAAAATCAGATTCTTTGGATTTATGTTTATAACTAGAGGGAAATTTTCTTCCCGGAGTTATATTAATTGGAGCGATCTTGCTTTTTTTATAAAAATTTTCCTCTTGAGAGAAAAAAGAATCCTCTTGATCGGAAAAACCGTCTTGATCATCAAATAAAAGGCTCTCTTCTTCCTTTACATGCTCTTCTGGAATTTCAGAAACAAAACGCGATGGAATGCAGCTAACTAATTGATTATAAATGAATCTATTAACCGCGAAGGAAACATAAACTCTTTTTTTTGCGCGAGTAATACCAACATAGCCAAGTCTTCTTTCCTCCTCGAGAGACTTTTCTCCTCCTTCATCCAAAGATCTTTGGTTCGGAAAATTCCCCTCCTCCCAACAAGGTAAAAATACCGTATCAAATTCTAGGCCTTTTGCGCCATGTAGAGTCATAATATTAATTTTATCTTCTTTAGCATTTTCGGTATTTTCCATAACTAGACTAACATGTTCAATAAAGCTCGATAAAGAATCAAACTCTCTTATTGCGCCAACTAGTTCCTTTAAATTCTCCAATCTTCCTTCTGCATCAGGTGACTTATCTTTCTGCCACATTTCCATGTATCCAGACTCATCCAAAACCATTGCACAAAATTCAGAATGTTCCATCGAATTAATCTCAGTTCTCCATCTTTCAAATTGTTTCAATAGGTCTTCTAGGGTATTTTTTAAACTAGGTCTTAACTCATCGGTAGAAATTATTTGTTGAATTGCTTCATATAAACAAACCCCTTGACTCCGTGTGTGTTTGTAGAGAATTTGTAAAGTGCTTTTCCCAACCCCACGTTTGGGTACATTGATAATCCTCTCCAAAGCCAAATCATCCTGGGATTGAATAATGACACGAAAATACGCTATAGCNTCACGAATTTCCATTCTCTCATAAAACCTTGGGCCNCCAATAACACGGTAGGGGAGTCCCATTTTCATAAAACGTTCNTCAAATTCTCTCATTTGAAAACTTGCTCGCACCAAAATAGAAATTTCCGATAATCGTGATTTTTTCTTTTGTAAACGCACAATTTCTTCAGAAATACTTACTGCTTCACTTTTACCATTCCAAAAACTTTTGATGTTAATTTTTTCTCCTCCATCGATCGAAGTCCACAACGTTTTTCCGAGCCTACCTTTATTGTGGCTGATAAGACCTGAGGCAGAAGAAAGGATGTGACTAGTAGATCTATAATTCTCTTCGAGTCTAATAGTTCTCGCATTTGAAAAATCTTTTTCAAAATTTAATATGTTATCAACCTCGGCGCCCCGCCACGCATAAATTGACTGATCATCATCACCAACACAGCATATATTATTCTGTCCAAAAGCAATCTTTTTGAGCCAAAGANTCTGAGCAATATTTGTGTCCTGATATTCATCCACTAAAATAAATTTAAACTTTCTTTGATATTCAAANAGGACATCTTTGGATTTCTTAAAAATGTTTAGGCAATGCAAAATTAAATCACCAAAATCTACCGCATTTAAAGTAATCAGCCGTTGTTGATAAGATTCATAAATAGTAAGCGATTTACCCGATGCAAATTTACCAATTTCTTTATCACGAACATCGGTGGGAGATAGACCTCTATCTTTCCACCTTTCAATAATTGCCAACATTGATCTTGGTGGCCATCTTTTTAAATCAATATTTTTTATTTCCATTACTTGTTTGATCAATCGAGTCTGATCGTCAGTATCTAGAATTGTAAAATTAGTTTTAAGACTAACTATTTCTGCATGCTTTCGCAAAATTCTGGCACAAAGTGAATGAAAAGTTCCTATCCACATAGTTTCAGTAGATCGGCGAATTAGTTTTTCAACTCGCTCTTTCATTTCCATCGCAGCTTTATTGGTAAAGGTAACCGCCAAAACTTCGGATGGTAATGCTCGTTTAGTTACTAAAATATGNGCCAAACGTGTTATCAGAACCCTGGTTTTTCCTGTACCTGCGCCAGCTAAAATTAATAATGGGCCAGATAAAGACTTCACAGCTTCTAATTGAGGTTTGTTGAGAGATTTTAAATAAAAATATTCTCCTTCTCTAACTTTAGATGATGTTTCCTCGGCTGTGTTCATAATAAAATACAGCTACCCTCGCGCCTTAGGATCATAATTCAAATTGGGTTGCAACCATCTTTCTACGTACTTCAAGCTCTTCTGTTTTCTCGTTGCATAATCACTAACCTGATCTTTATTTAGTTTTCCAACACCGAAATAACTACTTTTAGGATGACTAAAATAGTAACCACATATAGATGCAGCGGGCCACATAGCAAAATTCTCCGTCAATTTAATTCCTGTATTCTTTTCTACATCCAACAACTGAAATAAACTAGATTTTTCTGAATGATCTGGGCATGCGGGGTATCCGGGAGCAGGCCTTATGCCCTGATACTGCTCACTAATTAAATCCTGGCTATTAAGTTTTTCATCTTCAGCGTAACCCCAGAACTCTTTACGAACTCTTTCGTGTAATCTTTCCGCAAACGCTTCAGCGAAGCGATCGCAAATAGCGCTCAACATAATTGATCCATAATCATCGTTATTTTTTTTAAATTCACTAGATTTTTTCTCCATATCTATACCTGCAGTAACGGCAAACGCTCCAATATAATCCCGAATTTTTTTATCTTTAGGCCCAATGAAATCTGACAAAGCTAAGTTAGCTCTACTGCTTGCCTTAGACATTTGCTGCCTCAGGGTATAAAGGACGGAANAAACTTCTTTTCTGCTTTCGTCTTTATAAATCTCAATATCATCCTTATTTGAATTAGCGGGCCAAAAAGAAATTACTGCATTAGCAGTTATCCANCCCTCTTTAACAATTTTTGTAATCATGTCACGAGCATCCNGTAAAAGATCTTTTGCNGCAACTCCAACTTTTTTATCATTCAAGATCTGTGGATANTTNCCATATANTTGCCAAGCAGAAAAGAATGGTTTCCANTCAAAATAATCTACTAATTCTTTTAGCTTATAATTTCTAAACACGGTTAGGCCTAATTTTTTCGGGATAGGTGGCTTATAATTAGACCACTTAATTCTTAATCGATTCTTTCTTGCCTCGTTCAAACTAAAGCGTTTTCCAGAAAATTTAGCGACAGAATATTCTGATCTAACTTTTTTATATTCATTTCTAATATCATCAACGAAAAGTTTTGAATCTTTTTTAGAAACTAATTTACTGGCAATATTCACTGCATGCGACGCATCTGAACCATAAACTAAGGGACCATTATAGTTTGGTTGAATCTTGACAGCAGTATGTAGTTTGCTGGTAGTAGCGCCTCCAATCATTAATGGTATATCAAATCCTTGACGTTGCATTTCACTAGCAACAAAGCACATTTCTTCCAGACTTGGGGTAATAAGGCCAGATAGACCTATAATACTAACTTTGCTTTTCTTGGCTTCCTCTAAAATCTTTATTGCGGGAACCATTACACCTAAATCAATAATTTCAAAATTATTACAACCCAAAACAACGCCTACAATNCTTTTCCCAATGTCATGAACATCTCCCTTAACAGTAGCTAACAGAACCTTTCCCTTATTTGTAGAACTCGTATGCTTTTTTCTTGCTTCGATAAAAGGAGTAAGGTGAGAAACAGCCTGTTTCATGACTCTTGCNCTTTTTACAACCTGAGGCAGAAACATTTTTCCAGATCCGAATAAATTCCCAACCTCATTCATTCCATCCATTAGCGGTCCCTCAACAACATCCAGTGGATCTTTTGCATTTTTTCTAGCTTCTTCGGTATCCTCTATTATAAATTCTCCAATACCATGCACTAATGCATAGGATAATTTCTGATTGATTCCCTGATCACGCCATGAAAGATCCCTTTTCTTCTTTTTACCTCCTCCACGATAATCTTCAGCAATTTCTAAAAGTTTTTCAGTTGCATCTGACTTACGATTAAATAAAACGTTCTCAATTCTTTCTTTGAGAATCTTTGGTATATCCTCATAAACTGTAAGCTGACCAGCATTAACGATTCCCATATCCATTCCAAATTTTATGGCATGATATAAAAAAATTGAGTGCATTGCCTCTCGAACTTGATTATTTCCCCTAAAAGAAAAAGAAACGTTAGATACTCCTCCTGAAACAAGGACATTCGGAATATTCTTTTTTATCATTTTGATGGCTTCGAAGTACTCTAATGCATAAGTATTATGCTCCTCAATACCAGTCGCCACAGCAAAGATATTGGGATCAAAAATTATATCCTCCGAAGGAAAATCTAACTTCTTCGTCAAAATTTTATACGCTCTATTTGATATAGAAAATTTTCTATCTGCAGTGTCAGCTTGCCCCTCCTCATCAAATGCCATAATAACGACTGCAGCTCCATAGCGCCTAACTAGCTTTGCTTGCTCTATAAACTTATCCTCTCCCTCCTTTAAGCTAATAGAGTTTACAATNCCCTTACCCTGGATACATTTCAGTCCAGCCTCAATAACAGACCACTTTGATGAATCAATCATCACTGGTACTCTGCTAATATCCGGCTCTGAAGATATCAAAGTTAAGAATGATCGCATAGCGCTTTCCGAATCTAACATTCCCTCATCCATATTTACGTCTAGAATTTGTGCCCCATTCTCAACTTGTTGCCTTGCTATTTCGATAGCTGATTCATAATTTCCACTCAGTATAAGTTCCTTAAACTGCGCAGAACCNGTTATATTAGTCCGTTCTCCTATGTTGATAAAAGATCCAATCATTTAATTAACCTAAATCCCTCCAAACCAGATAAACATAGTCCGGGTTTTATCTTTGGAATTGCTCTCGGCTTTATGCCAACAACAGAATCCGCAATCTCTTTAATATGGCTGGGTGTAGTACCACAGCAACCACCAAGCATATTAATTAGACCGGATCTAGACCACTCTTGAAGAAATGTTGCGGTCGTTTTAGGTGTTTCATCATATTCCCCCAAAGCGTTTGGTAATCCGGCGTTTGGATATGCACAAATAAAAGTATCGGCTATTCTAGAAAGCTCTAATAAATGAGGTCTAAGTTGTTCAGCCCCAAAAGCACAATTGAGGCCAATACTGAAAGGCTGTGCGTGACGCACAGAATACCAAAATGCCTGCGAAGTCTGTCCTGAAAGATTGCGACCAGAATTGTCCGTAATTGTTCCTGAAATCATGACTGGGATAGAAGAGTCTAATGTTTCAAACAATTGATTCAAAGACAGTATCGCCGCTTTACAATTTAAAGTATCAAAAACAGTCTCAATCAGCAAAATATCTACGCCACCATCAATCAATCCCTTTGCGGATTCGGTATAAACTTTAACAAGATCATCAAAGATAACGTTTCTAAATCCAGGATCATCAACTTTTGGTGAAATCGAAGCAGTTCGATTTGTTGGCCCAATCGCTCCAGCAACAAATCTAATTTTCTTATTATTATTTTTCGAGAAATCATCGGCTATTTCTCTAGCTATTTTAGCGCCCTCATAATTTAAATCGTAAGAATAGCTCTCCAAACCATAATCTGATTGAGAAATTGCATTCGAGTTAAAAGTGTTCGTTTCTATTATATCCGCTCCGGCTTCTAAATACTGGGCATGAATTTCTCTTATAAAATCTGGATTGGTAATATTAAGTAAATCGTTATTACCTAAAACATCTGTATTATGATCCGCGAACTTTTTCCCCCGAAAATCAACTTCTTTTAATTTAAGTCTTTGAATCATCGTTCCCATGGCACCATCGAGTATCACAATTCGTCTCGAAAGATTCTCAGATAAAATATCTATTTTTTTATTATTTTTTACAGAGTTCATAAAAACCTTTTTTATCTTGAATTAATTCTTAATCCTAAAATATGACAAATTGCGTATGATAGATCTGCCCTATTAAGGGTATAGAAATGAAATTCATTAATACCATTATCCTGAAGAGCTTTGCATTGCTCTGCGGCAATTGTTGCTGCAACCAGTTGACGACTAACAGGATCTTGATCTAAACCTTGAAAAATTTTTTTCATCCAGCCAGGGACCGAAGTTCCACTTTTTTTACTAAATTCGATAACTTTTTCACAATTTGTAACGGGCAATATTCCTGGAATAATTGGAATCTTGATCCCTGATGTTCTTACCTTGTTTAAAAAGTCCAAAAAGACATTTGGATCGAAAAAGAACTGAGATATGGCGCGCTGAGCCCCCGCATCAATCTTGCGCTTTAAATTATCTAGATCTTCTTTCAAATTATTAGATTCAGGGTGAATCTCTGGAAAAACAGCAACTGTAATTTCAAAATCAGCAATTTTCATTAATCCTTCAACCAAATCAGATGCGTGTTCATAGCCCTCTGGGTGGGGAGCGTAACTACCCATATCCGGTGAATCTCCTCTGAGTGCAACAAGATGACAAATTTTCTCTTCCCAGTATGTGTTTGCGATTTTATTTATATCCTCTCGACTAGATCCAACACATGTTAAATGAGCGGCAGGTTTTAGGTCAGTTTCTTTCCGAATTTTTTTTAATGTTTCATGAGTCCTGTCTCGCGTACTACCGCCAGCTCCATAAGTCACTGAAACAAACTGAGGATTTAGTGGCCGTAATCGCTGAATAGATTTCCATAACTGTTCTTTCATTGCGACTGTTCGCGGTGGAAAAAACTCAAATGAAACTTTCGTATCTTTTTTTGGTGAAGCAAATTTCATATTTCTTTAACCTTTAGTAAATTAGTGATTCACTGAATTCTTTTTTAAGAGGTTTAACTTTTACTTTTTGCCCTGAGGTGGTTTTTTCTGCGAACTCTTTGTAGACTGCGTCAACGCTTGGTTGGAGATCGGAGAGTATGTCTTGAATGAGGATCTGTAGATCTTGTGATCCTTTGGCAATACTTTCAATTGTTTCAGCGTCACTACCATTTATTTCCCTTTTTTTTGTCCTTTCCATAACACGACTGTCAAAGGATCGCCTGGTAAACTTTTAGTGTAAATATTAACCAAACCAACATGTTTAAATAGCGTGGTAATTTCCTTATTGCTAAAGCCCAATCTAAAATGAGCATGATCGCCCCTAAAGTTTTCTAAATTATGCGAAGCAAAATCAACAACAAGCATTTCACCCCCATCTTTTAAAACCCTTGCAGCCTCTGAAATCACAATCTCTGGATCTTCAGCATAATGTAAAACTTGGTGAATCAGAATTAAGTCAAATAAGCTTTTCGTCCAAGGCAATTTATACATATCACCCTGCCGCACCTCACAATTTTTTAATTTAGCCTTTTCAAGATTCGCTCTTGCTAAAGCAAGCATTTCGCTAGATTTATCAATGCCCACACCAAAAGACACTCTAGAACCAAAAAGCTCTAACATACGACCAGTACCGGTTCCGATATCAAGTAATCTATCTATGCTACCGCCAGAAAATAACTTAACTACTGCCTCTTCCACTTCTTTTTCATCTATATGTAAAGAACGAATCTTATTCCATTGATCTGCATTCTTCCTAAAGTATTCCTCAGCATTTTTCTGACGTTTTTTCTTAATTAAACCTAACCTCTGAAAATCCAGTGCTAAAATTTCATCATTCTCAGACAATTGCCTTATCATATTCATCAAAACTAACGCCTCCTCTTCATGTGAAGCACGAAAGAAAGACCAGCGACCTTCCTGAGAGTTATTTAGCAAGCCAGCACTACTTAGAACTTTTAAATGTCGTGATATTCTTGGCTGACTTTGGCCAAGAATTTTAGTCAAATCGCTAGCTGAAAGTTGCGTTTTTGAACACAAATTCATCAAACGTAAGCGCGTAGGTTCAGCAACTGCTTTTAAACTATCAATTAATTTATTCATATTAATATATAAATATATATTTATATATAATTATAATATACAAAAATAGATTCTCAAGTAAAAAAGAATCATTTTGCTTGTTTAAAATCTAATAATTTGTGATATTGTCCTTGTTCTAGACTTTAAATGGGGGTATCCGATGGAGACGTTTCGATATTTAAGCCGCTTATTTACCGTTCTTTGCTTTTCATTCCTAATTGTCTCCTGCGCTACCAGACCAAACGATCCTGGTGCTGCAGCTGAATATGATCGGCTAAATGACCCTCTAGAACCGACAAACAGAGTAATTTTTGCCATTAACGAAGGGCTAAACCAAGCATTATTTACGCCTATTGCTAAGATTTACAATCACCTGCCTGAAGGATTCAGAAAAACTATAAGTAATGAGATTGAGTTTGTTGGCCTTCCAGCTGATTTTGCGAACGCATTGCTTCAGGGGGAAGGAGAGGTAGCAAAAAATGCACTAAAAAGGCTATTCATAAATGGTACAATCGGTTTTTTAGGTATGTTTGATCCCGCTACTGACATGGGAATCCCCAAGGTCGATGAAAACTTTGGAGAAACGTTAGCAGTCTGGGGCGTTCCTGAAGGTCCATATCTTGTTTTACCTATTTTGGGACCCACTAACTTGAGAGATGCATTTGGAAAAGTTCCGGATAGCTTTATGGATCCGTTATCTTATGCTTATGGATCACAAGGCAGCGTAGATGCGGCTTCAATTACCAGAAGAGGAATAGAAGGCGAAGCTGAGTTAGCCGAGTATGTGGATGTCCTTGAAGATATAAAAAGAGATTCTCTAGATTTTTACGCAACCATCAGAAGTCTACAAAGACAACGAAGAGAAAATACCATACGTGACGGTCAGGCTCCCGATCCGTTGTTAGAGGACGATGAATCAAAGTGTTGTATCGAGCCACTGAGCTTTGATGATGACAGACAATAAAAAGATT
>PARU01000027.1 GCA_002712065.1 Rickettsiales bacterium
ATGTCACCCTTGGATTTGATGAAACTCTGATTATTGCTGGTTTGAGTGAGAAAAACGAAGAAACCGTTACCGACGAGGTNCCTATACTTGGTGATGTACCAATTCTACAATACTTCCTTTCCAACAGAAAAGAGGTGAATGTGACAAAGTCAATTGTTATTCTCCTGACTCCTCGTCACCCAAAACANGCACATAGCGATGGAACGAAAAAAAACCAGAAACAGACCAAACATAACTGGCCCGAAAGTAAGAATCTGAAGGAACTGAAGGAGCAAAATGATTGGTCAAAGGTCAAGCCCAATTTGCAGATAGTTCTCCACGAGATGTCAAAATTTGCACCCTTTAGAGAATATCGCACGGGTGACATGAACTTGGAATCATGGTCTAGGCTTGGGGATAGCCGCGGTTTTTGGAATCGCTTTCTCAAGTATCTTTACTTTTAACCTGAAAATATACTATACAGCTATGAAACCCTATGGGCGATTAGCTCAGCTGGGAGAGCATCTCGTTTACACCGAGAGGGTCGGCGGTTCGATCCCGTCATCGCCCACCACTAAGATTAGGGAAGGAAGTATTACACGGGGGTGTAGTTCAGTTGGTTTAGAACGCCGGCCTGTCACGCCGGAGGTCGCGGGTTCGAGTCCCGTCGCTCCCGCCATTTTTTCTTTCCCAAGATGAGAAAAAAATCGCATTTCGACTCCCAAAATAATAGTGCTGTCTTTCTTATTTTTTAGTCGAATTCTCGCTCGAATTGGTGTAATTTAAGGCTGTTAGATCGAGTGTAAGCATGCCGTAAGAGAAAAGGAAAATCTAGGGATGGAAATGTCATTGTCCGAGTACTGGCCAATTTTTTTGTTCCTATTGATAGCCCTACTCTTTTCAATGGCGGTTTTGGCAGCATCCTGGCTTTTCGCAAAACAGAATCCTGACGCAGAAAAACTTTCTCCGTATGAGTGCGGTTTTGAAGCATTTGATAATGCGCGTGGAAAATTTGATGTGAGATTTTATTTGGTTGCGCTGCTTTTTATTATTTTTGATTTAGAAGTTGCCTTTCTTTTTCCCTGGGCTGTTTCCCTGGGAAATTTGGGGATATTTGGTTTTTGGTCAATGATGATTTTTTTGATCATTCTAACCATCGGGTTTATTTATGAATGGAGAAAAGGTGCATTGGAATGGGAATAATTCCTGAGAATCTTTCGGGTACCACTTTAAAGAAAAGCCAGCCTTCAAAGCTTCCTCAAGAATTGGCTTCATCTTTCTCAAATAAAGGATTTTTTGTTACCAGATTAGACAAGCTCATTAATTGGGCCAGAACAGGATCTTTATGGCCTATGACTTTCGGTTTAGCGTGCTGCGCCGTGGAAATGATGCAGTCTGCAGCAAGTCGATACGATTTTGATCGTTTCGGCATCGTTTTTCGGCCAAGCCCACGACAATCAGATGTCATGATCGTTGCCGGAACATTGACAAACAAAATGGCTCCCGCCTTAAGGAAAGTTTATGATCAAATGCCTGAGCCACGCTGGGTTATTTCCATGGGTAGTTGCGCAAATGGCGGAGGTTACTATCACTATTCTTATTCGGTTGTCAGGGGTTGTGACCGTGTCATCCCCGTGGATATTTATGTTCCCGGATGCCCTCCGACAGCTGAGGCTCTCTTATATGGGATTTTGCAGCTACAGAAGAAAATTGAACGCACAAAGAACACTTAAGTAGAAATATGACAGAGGAAACTGACAGATTATATGCGCATCTTTCTTCTCATATTGAGGAAACTAATTCCTTGCAAATTGCTGACGATGAAATCGTTATCTCCAGTGCAGCCACATCTCTTCTTCGGCTTATACAATTTTTAAAAGAAGACCAAAATTGTAAATTTAATATTCTTATTGATATTTGTGGAGTTGATTATCCGGAAAAGGATAAGCGTTTTGAGATAGTTTATCATTTTTTAAGTCTTTCTGTGAATCGGCGTATCCGCGTCAAATTAATGACGGACGAGGAGACAAAAGTACCTTCCATTGTAGATCTGTTCCCTTCTGCTGGGTGGTATGAGCGTGAAGTATATGACTTATTCGGCGTCATATTCAGCGGAAATACTGATCTTCGGAGACTTTTGACTGATTATGGTTTTAAGGGTCATCCGCTGAGGAAAGATTTTCCTCTCACAGGCTATGTCGAAGTTCGATATGACGAGGAACAGAAAAGAGTAATTTATGAACCTGTTAAGCTAACTCAAGAGTTTAGAAATTTTGATTTTGTGAGTCCATGGGAGGGAATGAANAGGATTCTTCCGGGAGATGANCGGNCTGAAGAATTAGCTAAAGAGNATAAGAATGACTGAAGAGAAATCTCAAGAATATACTATGAATTTTGGACCACAGCACCCCGCTGCACACGGGGTTTTAAGNNTNGTGTTNGANCTGGATGGNGAAATAGTTAAACGGGCCGATCCACATATTGGCTTATTACACAGGGGNACTGAAAANCTTATAGAGTATAAAACGTATCTGCAGGCANTNCCTTATTTCGATAGACTTGATTACGTNTCTCCTATGAGTCANGAACATGCTTTTGCANTGGCCGTTGAAAAATTACTCAAAATACAAGTACCTAAGCGAGGTCAATATATTCGAGTATTATTTAGTGAAATTACGAGAATACTAAATCATCTAATGAATATTGGTGCTTTTGCGTTAGATGTTGGGGCAATGACTCCCTTTCTGTGGATGTTCGAAGAAAGAGAAAAATTAATGGAATTTTATGAAAGAGTGTCGGGTGCTCGATTGCATGCTTCGTATTTTAGACCAGGTGGCGTACATCAGGATTTTCCACCTAAGCTTTCTAGCGATATCGATAAATTCTGCCGATCCTTTCCAAAAATTATCGATGATATTGAAAGCCTTCTTAATACAAATCGTATTTTTCGTCAACGTACGGTGGATATCGGTGTAATGACAGCAGAGCAGGCGGTTGAATGGAGTTTTTCCGGACCGTGTCTAAGAGCTTCTGGTGTTGCTTGGGATTTGCGGAAGTCCCAACCTTACGAAGTTTATAGGGAAATGGATTTTGATATACCCGTTGGCAAGAACGGTGATTGCTTTGATCGTTATTTAGTACGTGTTGAAGAGATGCGCCAGAGCATCAGAATTATCCAACAGTGTCTTGAAAAAATGCCCGATGGATCAGTTTTTGTTCAAGATGGAAAAATTACCCCACCTTCGCGGGAAGAAATGAAAACTTCCATGGAAGCTTTAATTCATCACTTTAAGTTGTACACCGAAGGATATCATGTGCCCGCGGGTGAAACTTATACTGCAGTGGAGGCGCCGAAAGGAGAGTTTGGTGTTTTTTTAGTGTCCGACGGAAGTAACCGGCCTTATCGTTGTAAAATTCGGGCTCCCGGCTTCCCGTTTTTGCAATCGGTAGATGTAATGTCTAAGGGGCATATGCTTTCAGATCTTGTCGCAATTATTGGTAGTTTGGATATTGTTTTTGGTGAGATAGACAGATGAATGAAGGAAAATCTTTAAAAAACGGATCTCACGAATTAAAGAATCAATTTCAATTTTCTGATTCAAGCCTTGAGAGTATTAATAAAATTCTAACATTCTATCCTGCGGATCGGAAACAAAGCGCATTACTTCCTTTGTTAGCATTGGCTCAGAAGGATAACAGTGGATGGTTGTCGGAGTCGGCAATTGAATGTGTGGCTAAAAAATTAGATATGGCGACTATTCGAGTTTATGAAGTAGCTACGTTCTATACCATGTTTAATCTATCACCGATTGGGAAAAACTGTATCGAAGTCTGTGGAACAATACCGTGCTGTTTGTGTGGTTCAGAGACAATCTTAGATGTCTGTAAAAAAGAATTGAGCATTGATATTAATGAAACAACAAAGGACGGTCAGTTTACATTGAAAGAAGTCGAATGTTTAGGCGCTTGCGTCAATGCACCAGTTGTTAAAATAAATAAAGATTACTTTGAAGATATTGTTCCTGATCATATGAGGGAAATTATAAATCAATTACGAGAAGATAAAGCGATTTCTCCTGGGTCTCAATTAAAGAGGCAAGGGAGCGCTCCGTTGGACTACAAAAAGGAAATATCCTAGAGGAAAGAAAATGTTGGAAAGCAAAGATAAAATTTTTACAAACCTATATGGAGACGATGGTTCGCAATTGGATCAGGCAAAGAAGAGGGGAGATTGGGATGATACAAATTCTTTAATACAGAAAGGAAGGGATTGGATAGTTAGTGAGATTAAAGATTCGGAATTAAGAGGTAGAGGTGGAGCTGGTTTTTCGACCGGTGTAAAATGGTCCTTTATGCCTAGTGAGATCGGCGATAGACCGCATTATTTGGTTATTAATGCAGATGAAGGAGAGCCGGGAACTTGCAAAGATAGGGATATCATTCGACATGAGCCTCATAAGATTATCGAGGGAACTTTATTGTCTGGTTTTGCTGTAGGTGCTCAAACTGCGTATATTTATATTCGAGGAGAATTCCATCGAGAGTCGCTGATTTTAGAAGAGGCTATCAACGAAGCGCGATCAAGTGGATTAATCGGAAAGAATGCTTGTGGTAGCGGATGGGATTTTGAAATTTATCTTCACCGAGGTGCTGGCGCATACATATGCGGAGAGGAAACAGCACTGTTGGAAAGCTTGGAAGGTCGTAAGGGTCAACCACGACTAAAGCCACCATTTCCTGCGAATACAGGTTTATATGGATGTCCTACTACAGTAAATAATGTTGAAACTATAGCTGTTGTTCCAGAGATTTTAAGACGCGGAGCTCGATGGTTTTCATCCTTGGGTTCATCAGGAAATACGGGTACGAAGATTTTTTGTATCTCTGGGCATGTTAATTCGCCCTGCAATGTCGAAGAAGAAATGGGAATCCCTTTAAAGACTCTCATTGAGAAATATGGAGGAGGAGTCAAGGGAGGTTGGGATAATTTACTTGCTGTAATTCCCGGAGGATCTTCTGTTCCCCTAATCCCAAAATCTATTTGCGAGACTGTTCTAATGGATTTCGATTCTTTAAAGGAGGTTAAAAGTGGACTTGGCACAGGGGCTGTAATTGTTATGGATAAAAGCACAGATATAGTAAAAACGATTTGGCGATTAGCAAAATTTTATCAACACGAATCATGTGGTCAATGCACCCCCTGTCGCGAGGGTGCAGGCTGGCTTGCAAGAATGCTAGATCGATTTGTACAAGGAATTGCCAAATCCGAA
Source organism: Rickettsiales bacterium (assembly GCA_002712065.1). Classification (GTDB taxonomy): domain Bacteria; phylum Pseudomonadota; class Alphaproteobacteria; order UBA8558; family UBA8558; genus UBA8558. The sequence goes on from PARU01000027.1 coordinate 5,250, forward strand.
GAAATTGATTTGTTAAAAAAAGTGACACATCAAATTGAAGGACATACGATTTGTGCCTTAGGTGATGCTGCGGCTTGGCCGGTTCAAGGTCTCATTAGACATTTTCGTTCCGAGCTTGAAATGCGATGTGTGCAACCCGTTTCCAGCGAAAACGAAAAATCAACCAGTGATATGAAAGTTGCCTAAATACAGTTATGCCAAAAATAAAAATAAACGATAAAGATTATAAAGTTTCCGATAAACTGACTGTTCTTCAAGCCTGCCAGGAAGTAGGGATTGAAATTCCACATTTCTGCTTTCATCAAAGGCTTTCAATAGCGGGTAATTGTAGAATGTGTTTGGTTGAAATGGAGCCATCACCAAATCCTGTTGCCTCGTGTGCAATGCCAGTTGTGGATGGTATGAAAATACGGACCAATTCTCCGAAAGTTGAAGATGCTCGAAAAGGTGTAATGGAATTTTTGCTTATTAACCACCCTCTCGATTGTCCGATATGTGATCAAGGAGGGGAGTGTGATTTACAGGATCAAGCGATGGCATACGGAGAACATTATAGTCGTTATATAGAAAATAAACGGGCAGTTTCTGAAAAAAATTTTGGACCATTAATTAAAAGCGCTATGACACGATGTATTCACTGTACTCGATGCATACGTTTTGCAACGGAGATTGCTGGAGTTGAAGAAATGGGGGCTACTGGGAGGGGTGAAGAAATGGAAGTCGGTAATTATATTGAAAAATCTTTAACTTCCGAGCTCTCGGGAAATATGATTGATTTATGTCCGGTGGGTGCCTTAACTTCAAAGCCCAATGCCTTTAGTGCGAGATCTTGGGAACTTAGCAAATCGCATTCTGTTGATGTAATGGATGCGGTAGGATCAAATATCATCGTTTATTCCAAGGGTTCTGAAGTTATGCGAATCTTGCCAAAAGAAAATGAGGAGATAAATGAAGAATGGATTTCGGATAAGGCTCGATTTTCTTTCGATGGTTTAAAGTTGCAAAGATTGGATCGCCCCTATGTACGTGTTGATGGGAAACTGAAAGAAGCTAGTTGGAAAAATGCTTTTGAAACTATTAAAAAGTATTTTAAAAACATTGATTTTCTAAAAAAAGAAAATGGGAGAAAGATTGCAGCTATTGCTGGCGATCTGGCTTGCTGCGAATCTATATACGCACTGAAGAAGATTTTAAAATCTCTAAAATCTCCTCATATGGATTGTCGTCAAGATGGATTAAAATTATCGAATAAATATAGAACATCTTATGTTTTTAACAGCACAATAGCTGGTATTGACAGGGCGGATTTCTGTCTTCTAATAGGAACCAATCCTCGCCACGAAGCACCAATCATCAATTCCCGCATAAGAAAAAGATTTCTCGAGAACAAGATGACAATCGCCAATATTGGTCCTGATTTAGATTTAACTTATCCGATTAAAAATTATGGAAATAATCCTCAGATCTTATCAGAGATATTATCTGGCGAGCATCAGTTAGCAAAAGATTTGGATGGAAAAAACGCCCCAATGCTGATTTTAGGTCAAGGAGCACTATCTCATGATGATGGTGAAGCGATTCTGGGGGCTGCAAGAGAGTTGGCGGCAAAGTATAAATTTGTTAAAAGCGGTTGGAACGGATTCAATGTCTTGCATACTGCAGCCAGTACTGTCGGTGGGCTAGATCTCGGATTTCTTCCCGGTCCTCAAGGACTAGATTCTTTGGGTATACAGAATGCTTGTGAGTCTGGTGAAATAGAGTCAATCTTCTTGTTAAATGCTGACAAAGTAGATCCCAAGAAATTAAAAAAATCATTCGTTATTTATATTGGTCATCACGGTAATGATGTTGCTCAATGTGCAGATGTGATTCTTCCTTCATCTGCATACACAGAAAAAGCGGCAACATATGTTAATACAGAAGGTCGAATTCAATTAACGAACAAAGCCACACAAGCTCCAGGAGATGCACAAGAAGATTGGAAAATTTTAAGGGCATTGTCAGATGCTCTTGAAGTAAAAACGAATTTTAATAGTTTGAAAGAATTACGTCTATCAATGGGCAAAGATCATAAGCTTTTCAAGATGAACGGATCTACCTCAAGATTATTGAAGACAACCAGGTGCGATCTTCCTCATTTTGGAAAAACTGGAAAGATAGGGAAGCAGCCTTTTACTCTGCCTATTAAGAATTTTTATATAACTAATTCGATTTGTGCGTCGTCACCCACAATGGCCAAATGCTCAAAGGCCTTTATTGAAGAGAGAAAACAATAGTTTAGGAATTTATGTATGCTTTTGACGGTTTTTACTATAGGAAAAATTTTTTTAATCCTGATCCCGCTTTTGTTATGCATAGCGTATCTTACTTATTTTGAGAGAAAAATCATAGCCGCTATTCAGCTTAGAAAAGGACCCAACGTCGTGGGGCCTTACGGGTTGTTACAACCATTTGCTGATGCAATAAAATTATTGATGAAAGAAACGATTATTCCAACAGGAGCCAGCCCTGTCGCTTTTGTACTAGCGCCTATTATAACTTTTACACTTGGTTTGGTCGCTTGGGCTGTCATTCCTTTTGATGATGGTTTTGTGATTGCTGACATCAATGTAGGCATCCTATATCTTTTTGCCATTTCTTCACTAGGGGTTTATGGAATTATTATGGCTGGATGGTCGAGTAATTCAAAATACGCTTTTTTGGGCGCCCTAAGATCAGCCGCGCAAATGATTTCGTATGAAGTTTCAATAGGTTTTATTTTAATTTCTGTTTTGCTTTGCGCCGGATCACTTAATTTATCGGCTATTGTTCTTGCTCAGTCTGACGTATGGTTTTTTATTCCTCTCTTTCCTCTTTTTATTGCATTTATCATTTGTGCCTTTGCTGAAACCAATCGTGCTCCATTTGATTTACCTGAAGCTGATGCTGAATTAGTTGCGGGTTATAATGTTGAGTATTCTTCAATGTCTTTTGGACTTTTCTTTCTTGGAGAATATTCAAATATGATCTTGATGAGCGCGATGGCCTCAATTCTATTTTTAGGAGGCTGGCTTCCACCTTTCGATTTGCCGTACTTTACTATGATTCCTGGAGCTGTTTGGTTTCTTCTAAAAATTAGTTTTTTTCTATTTTTATTTATTTGGGTGCGAGCTACTTTTCCTCGATTCAGATATGATCAATTGATGCGCATTGGATGGAAAATACTTTTGCCACTATCACTTATTTGGCTAATACTAATTGCCAGTTTGGTGACTTATACTGATTTACTTCCTTTGGGGAAAGTGTAGGCGGGACATGAATATACTAAAAAGAATTTTTAGAACGTTATCTTTCTCTGAGCTTATTGCTGGCCTTTGGCTGACAATAAAATATTTCTTTAAGGCTAAAGTGACTCTTAACTATCCACATGAAAAAGGGTATTTATCGCCTCGATTTAAAGGGGAGCACGCTCTTAGAAGATATCCCAATGGAGAGGAGCGATGTATAGCGTGCAAATTGTGCGAGGCAGTGTGTCCCGCTCTAGCCATCACAATTGATGCGAAGGAACTTACCGATAACAACCGAAAAGCTACTCGCTTTGATATAGATATGACTAAGTGCATTTACTGTGGTTTTTGCGAGGAGGCATGTCCCGTGGATGCGATTGTTGAAGGCCCAAATTTTGAGTTTGCAACAGAGACAAGAGAAGAGTTGATGTATAATAAGGATAAACTTTTGGCTAATGGGGATCGTTGGGAGAAGGAAATTGCAGAGAACCTCAAGAAAGAGGCTCCATATCGTTAGAAATATTTATTGAGTTAAATTGATGCCATTAACGAGTTTTTTGTTCTACTTGTTTTCTTTTGTGATCTTTGCCTCTAGCACCATGGTCATTTTTTCTAAGAATCCTGTTCATTCCGTCTTATTTCTAATCCTGGCTTTTTTTAATTCTTCGGCTCTGTTTATTTTGTTGGGGGCGGAATTTTTGGCAATGATTTTGATCATAGTTTATGTCGGGGCTGTGGCAGTTTTATTTTTGTTTGTCGTGATGATGTTAGACATAAATTTCACGAAAATCAGAGAAGGTATTTTGCAATACCTTCCAATAAGCGGTTTGGTTACTCTAATTTTGCTTATCGAATTGTTGTTTGTTGGAACTACATGGTTCTATTCCTCTGACTCAATTGAAATTATTGCTAAACCTTTTTCTGAATTCGCATATAGTGGCTTAACCAATACAAAAGCAATTGGTTCTGTGCTTTATACTGACTATTTTTATCTTTTCCAAATTGCCGCAATGATCTTACTTGTAGCTATGGTTGGCGCTATTTTGCTGACTATGAGGCAGAGAGAGGGTGTAAAACGACAGGAAATTGGAAGACAGGTTGATATTTCGCTTAGTAAATCAGTTGAGTTAAAAAAAGTTCCATTTGGTAAGGGTATAGATGATGCATGAGATAGGTATGCAACATTATTTATTTCTTTCGGCGCTGGTTTTTACCCTAGGTGTTTTGGGCATTTTGATTAATCGTAAGAACGTTATTGTTGTTCTTATGTCGATAGAACTAATTTTATTGGCCGTGAATATCAATTTCGTTGCATTTTCCCACTTTCTAAATGATTTAGTCGGGCAAATTTTTACGATTTTTGTTTTATCTGTTGCAGCGGCAGAAGCAGCTATTGGATTAGCAATCTTTACCATATTTTTTCGGAGAAGCAACACGATTGCGATTGAGAGAATTAATAAGCTGAAAGGTTAATTGATTTGATTTATTTAGGTGCAGTTTTTTTCCCGTTGCTTGGGGCGGCTATTGTTGGATTGCTTAATAATCGATTTAGTGATCGATTCTCCCAATATTTAACCTGTTTGATGGTTTTATCAGCCTCGTTTTTCTCACTTCTCATTTTTTCTGATGTCGTGATTAACGGCAATGAAAAGACCATTATGCTCTTCAGTTGGATTAATTCTGGATCAATGGTTGTAAATTGGTCTCTGCAGTTTGATCAGTTGAGTTCTGTGATGCTTCTAGTTGTCAATTCTGTTTCATGTGTTATCCATTTCTATTCGATTGGTTATATGAGAGATGATAAATCGATTCCTCGATTCTTTTCTCTGATCAGTCTTTTTACCTTCTTCATGTTGATTTTAGTTACGTCCGATAATTTAGTTCAGTTATTTTTTGGATGGGAGGGTGTTGGTCTAACTTCCTATTTGTTAATTGGTTTCTGGTACGAAAAGCCTGCTGCAAACGCTGCTGCCATTAAAGCTTTTCTAGTTAACAGAATAGGTGATTTAGGTTTCGTCTTGGGTATTTTCTTTATCTATAACCTTTCTGGATCAATCAACTTTAGTGATATTTTTTCTAGTGTAGAAAGTTACGCGGATTCGAAAATTTCTTTTTATGGATTTGAAGTTTATGAAATAACCTTGGCTTGTCTTCTTTTGTTTTTTGGGGCAATGGGAAAATCTGCCCAATTGGGATTACATACCTGGCTTCCTGATGCCATGGAAGGACCTACGCCGGTGTCTGCTTTAATCCATGCAGCTACCATGGTAACTGCAGGCGTTTTTATGGTCGCAAGATTCTCTCCTGTTTTTGAAATGTCAGAAGTCGCTTTGATGGTTGTTGCGTTCGTGGGAGCATCAACAGCCTTTTTTGCAGCGACTGTCGCACTTATTCAGAACGATATTAAACGTGTAATTGCTTATTCAACGTGCAGTCAGTTAGGATATATGTTTTTTGCCGCAGGGGTCTCTGCTTATTCTGCTGCAATTTTTCATCTTATGACTCACGCTTTCTTTAAGGCACTTTTATTTTTAGCCGCAGGATCAATCATTCATGCTTTTTCAGGTGAACAAGATATGCGTAAAATGGGTGGTGTTTATAAAAAAATTCCCTTTACTTACTTTTTCATGTGGGTTGGAAGTTTGGCCTTAGCCGGCATTCCATTCTTTGCAGGATATTTCTCAAAAGATATAATTCTTGAATCTGCATGGTTAACAACCAGTGCTGTTGGTAAATTTTCATTTGCCTTGGGTATTATTACGGTATTTTTAACTGCACTTTATGCGTGGCGAACCTTGTTTCTTGTTTTTCATGGAAAATGTAGATCAGGAGCAAAAGTTTTTAATTCGGTTCACGAGCCTTCACTTTATATGATCATTCCACCAGTTTTTTTGGTTATTGGCTCAGTAGTTTCAGGATATGTGGGATACCAATATTTTGTTGGCAGTGACCACATGAGTTTTTGGGGAAATTCACTCTATACGCAAACAAGTATCAGCTATTTTGATCTGACAAAGAACATCTCTTCGTACATTAAGAATCTTCCAATTCTTTTTTCTGTCTTAGGTGTGCTTATTGCATTCCTCCTGTATTCGGTCTTTCCAAGGGCGCCTAAGCTTTTGGCAGAATATTTTCTTACTTTATATAATTTTCTTAAGAACAAGTGGTATTTTGACGAAATATATAATCGCTATTTAGTGCAGCCGATCCTATTTGTTTCAAAGGGACTCTGGAGGACGATAGATCAGGAAATCATTGATGAGATGGGTCCGGATGGTATCGCCAAAAAGATTTTATCTATCGGAAGAAGATTTATAAAAATTCAGTCGGGTTATATATATCACTATGCTTTTGCGATGGTGCTGGGATTGACCATTATTGTTTCATATTTTCTTTTGANGGGCTGAAAATAAAATGTTTTTGCAAGATCATATTTCAGAGTTCCCAATATTGTCAGCAATTATATTTTTGCCCTTGATCGGTTCCTTTTTTATTCTCTTCTTAAAGAATGATCCCGCAACTCAGAATCAGGACTCAAAAATATTTGCGCTTTGGATATCTTCTATAACATTTCTTTTGTCGTTACTTTTAATAATTTTCTTTGATAGAGATGAGTCCTCTTTTCAATTCGTCGAGACCAGAGCATGGATTCAGGATTTGTCCATTAACTATAAAGTTGGAGTTGATGGGATATCAGTATGGTTCGTTCTTTTAACTACCTTTTTAGTACCAATATGTATTTTAGCAAGTTGGGAGACAATCCAAGATCGTGTCAAAGAGTATATGATCGTATTTCTCATTTTGGAAACTCTGCTAGTAGGTATGTTTAGTGCGTTGGATTTAGTAACATTTTATGTGCTTTTTGAAGGTGTTCTAATCCCTATGTTTATTATTATTGGGGTTTGGGGTGGCTCAGAAAGGGTTTATGCGTCATTCAAATTCTTTCTTTTTACACTTACTGGTTCGGTTTTGCTGCTTGTTGCCATTCTCGTCATTTATAGTCAGACTGGTACCACAGATATAGCGGAAATAACACAGACTCCGATCTCGGAAAATTTACAGTATTGGATCTGGTTAGCTTTTTTTGCGTCGTTTGCGGTTAAAATACCAATGTGGCCTTTGCATACCTGGCTTCCCGATGCTCATGTCGAGGCACCTACCGCTGGTTCGGTTATGCTAGCTGGAGTTTTATTAAAAATGGGTGCTTATGGATTTTTAAGATTATCTATACCTATTTTGCCCCACGCCTCAATATTTTTTACTCCTCTGATTTTTACTTTAAGTATTATTGCAATAGTCTATGTCTCGATACTTGCGTTTGCTCAGGAGGATATGAAGAAATTAATAGCCTATTCTTCTATTGCTCATATGGGTTTTGTAACTTTAGGAATATTTACGGGAAATATACAAGGTGTTGAAGGTGCTATTTTTCAAATGCTTAGTCATGGAATTATTTCTGCCGCTTTATTTCTTTGCGTAGGAACCATCTACGATAGGGCACATAGTAGAGATATTGCCTACTATGGTGGGTTAGTTAAAAAGATGCCTAATTATGCTCTTATTTTTATGATTTTTATATTAGGCGCAATTGGCCTTCCAGGGACTAGTGGATTTGTTGGTGAATTTCTAACTCTTCTGGGTGCTTTTCAGGTGAATAAAATACTTGCGCTTTTTGCCGGAACCGGGGTTGTGCTTTCTGCTGGATACATGTTGTGGCTATATAGGAGAGTTATTCTCGGATCATTGGTGAAAAAACACCTTAAGGAGATCCTGGATGTTAATAAACGCGAATTGACCTACTTCATTCCTCTTGTCTTTCTAGTTATTTGGATGGGAATCTATCCCGATTTCTTTCTAGATTTGATCCACGTTTCTGCAGAATCATTGGTTAGCAACTATTCAGAGGAAAAATTAACTTATAGTATTGTAACGCACTAGTTTTCTTATGATAGATTTATACAAAAACCTTCCAGCCTTTCTCCCTGAATTTATGTTGGCCATATTGAGTCTTTCTTTTCTTCTAATCTTGGCGTTTCATAACAAAGCACAAAACAAGTTTTCATCAATTTTCGTTTCGGCAACTCTTTTGTTTATTCTTTTTGTCGAGATAAACATCAATCATGATGTACAATCTCATTTCTCAGGTTTGTTTGTTTCGGATTATTATACAATCTTNATGAAATCTCTTGTCATTGGCGGAAGTTTATTAACTTTTTTTATTGCGACAGGAAAAGCGACCATTGAAGACGAAATTTCCAATGAATACGGGTTATTAATGTTGCTTTCTGTTCTCGGAATGATGGTTATGATTTCTGCAGGCAGTATGCTTTCCTTGTATTTAGGTTTAGAGCTTCAAAGTTTATGTCTTTATATTTTAGCCGCGATTAGACGAGATAACTTTAAATCCACCGAAGCTGGAATAAAATACTTTATTTTGGGATCCTTTGCATCTGGGATGCTTCTTTATGGAATGAGTCTTATTTATGGTTTTGCCGGTACTGTAGAATTTAATGAAATAGCCGCATTGCATACGTCCCATAGCTTAAATCCATCCTTTGGCTTAATTCTTGGTTTTGTATTCTTTTTAGTTGGNCTAGCCTTTAAAATTGGTGCGGTACCTTTTCATATGTGGATTCCGGATGTTTATGAGGGATCACCGACTCCCGTTACTGCATTTTTTAGTGTCGCTCCAAAGATTGCTGCTGTATCTGTCTTTTTGAAAATATTGCTTGTTGTTTTTGTGGATCTACAAAATTATTGGCAACAAATTATAATGTTTTTGTCCATTGCCTCGATGATCTTTGGCACCTTTGCCGCTCTTAATCAAACGAACATCAAACGGCTAATTGCCTATAGCGCAATAGCTCATATTGGGTTTATTTTGGTCGGTTTAGTTGCGGGTACTGAGGATGGTATTAAGGGCGTGTTATTATATATGACAATCTATCTTTTTATGATTGTTGGTATCTTTTCAGTAATTTTAGCTATGAGACGAGAAAAAATTGAATTAATTGAAATTGAGAACTTTTCTGGACTTTCTAAAACCAAGCCTTTCCTTGCTGCTTTCATGACAGTATTTATGTTTTCAATGGCTGGCATTCCGCCATTGGCAGGATTCTTTGCAAAACTTTATGTTTTTCTCCCAGCGATTGAGTCTGGTTTTTATTTTTTAGTTATAATTGCTGCGCTAACAACGGTTGTCGGTGCGTATTATTACTTGAAAATTGTNAAAATGATGTACTTTGAAGATTTAGCTGAGGAAATTGATTCACCAATAAGCAATCAAATCAAATCTGTATTGCTTCTAACCGGACTTTTTACTTTACTTTTTTTCCTTAACCCCAATCCATTTTTGTTAAGTACGGCTAAGGCCGCATCTATTTTGTTTTCTGGTTAGAATGNTGAAGTTTTTAAGATTAAAAAAACCCTTCAATTTAAAATACTTCGATAGCGTTGAATCAACAAATGATGTAGCTGCAAGTTTTGCCTCTCAGGGTTGTAAGCCGTGGACTATTGTTTGTGCTAACGAGCAAAAAAAAGGAAAAGGACGGTTGGGAAGAAAATGGATTTCAAAAAAAGGAAATATTTTTTTTTCTATTATTTTAAAACCAGATCTAAAAGTTAACTATACCCCACAACTGAACTTTGTCGCTTCATTGGCTATCTATGATACGTTGCAGCCTTTCTTACCAAGGAAAGTTGCATTTAATTTTAAATGGCCAAACGATTTGCTTTTAAATGAAAAAAAGTTTTGTGGAATCTTAATCGAAACAAGNTTNATTGGTGATNCTTTGGATTGGCTAGTTTTAGGAATCGGNATTAATGTACTTTCGTTCCCAAAAGGTACAATTTTTCCAGCAACGTCNCTAAAAGAGATGGGNTGCAAAGATNTTTCAGATGAATCTTTTTTGCAAAGATTCTTAGAAAATTTTAAGAAATATTTTGTCAGTTGGGAAGTTGAAGGCTTTAATAGAGTAAAGAGAACTTGGTTAAAGAAAGCATATAGATTGAATGAAAATATTTCCTTGAATATAAATAGCAAAAAGATTATTGGAAAATTTATTGGAATAGATAATAGTGGGCAAATTATTCTTAAGCTTAATACTGAAAAGAAAAAAATATTTAACGTTGGAGATATTCTAGGTTAAAAAACAGATATGTTATTGATCATTGATTCAGGTAATACGGATATAGTTTTTGCTATTTACAAAGGAAAAGAAATCCGATGTAAATGGAGATGTTCTACTGCCACAAAACGAACTTCCGAGGAATATGCGGTTTGGCTGAATCAATTAATGTCGATTGAAAAAATTAAATTCAATGATATTCGATCAACAATTATTTCTAATGTCGTGCCCTCTATTCAAAAGGATTTTATTTTGCTTTGTGAAAAATATATGAAATCAGTACCCATTGTCGTTGGAGAAAGGGGTGTTGATGTAGGTTTTGATATATTGACTTTACATCCCGAAGAAGTTGGTGCTGATAGAATAGCGAATACTGCTGCAATAAAATTTCGATATTCGTATCCCGCAATTGTTGTTGATTTTGGAACCGCAACAACATTTGACATAGTTGATTCTAAAGGCAATTATGCCGGAGGCATTATTGCACCGGGAATAAATTTATCGCTAGAATCGCTTTATAATGCCGCTGCTAAACTACCAAAAATAACAATTCAAAAGCCATCACAAGTGATCGGAAGATCGACAGTTACAGCAATGCAGTCAGGGATATTTTGGGGGTATGTAAGTATGATCGATGGTCTTTTACAAAAAATTCACGATGATATGAATGAAAATTTTTCCATTGTTTCCACGGGTGGGTTGGCAAAATTATTTTCCAGCACTATCAAGGCAATCAAAAAGTATAAACCCAATTTAACATTGGAAGGTTTGTATGAAATTCACGAACTTAATAAGGAAAAGGATGAATCTAAATCTTAAAGATCCTGACGAAAGTAACCAATTTCGACCCAAATCTGGGATTTTTTTTACCGCTCTAGGCGGAGCCGAAGAAATTGGGATGAACCTTAACCTCTATGGAACAGATGACTCTTGGATAATGATAGATCTCGGCGTGACTTTTAATAGTAGAATGGATTCTGGATCCGATATTATCATGCCAAATCCTGAATTTATCCTGCAGAATAAAGATAAATTAAAGGGCCTTGTTTTGACGCATGCTCATGAGGATCATATTGGTGCTGTCCCATATTTCTTCGAAGAGCTTGATTGCCCTATTTATGCCACGGCTTTTACTGCCTCAGTTTTAGAAAGAAAAATAAGAGAACTTGGAATTTCAATAAATATACCTATACATGTTGTGCCCACTAACGGAAACATGGAGATTGGTCCATTTAATCTGGAATTCTTTTCCGTCACTCACTCAATCCCTGATCCCAGCGCTGTTTTGTTAAGAACAAAATTTGGGAATATCTTTCATACTGGAGATTGGAAATTTGATAATGAGCCAACTATAGGGAAACCAACAGACATCACGTCTCTAAAAAAAATAGGAGATGAGGGAATTTTAGCATTAGTTTGCGATTCCACAAATATTTTTGAGTCGGGTTCTTCAGGATCAGAAGGAAGCTTATTTAATAGTTTAGATAAATTAATAAAACAAAGAAAATTTGGGCGGATCATCGTCAGTTGTTTTTCTTCTAATGTTGCAAGATTGAAGACTATTTCTAAAGTTGCAAAAAAAAATAATAGAAATGTTGTGTTAGTTGGAAGATCGATGTGGAGATTTTATCAAGCCGCCAAGGATAATGGTTACTTGAATAATGTTGATGAATTTCTTAATGATGACTGTCTATCTAGTTTTAAAAATGAAGAGACCTTGATTATATGTCCAGGATCACAAGGTGACTTCCGGGCTGCTTTGTACAAAATAGCCTTTGATAAAAACAAGAATATATCTGTAGGAAAGGGGGATTTGGTTATTTTTTCATCAAAAAGAATCCCCGGAAATGAAATAAGTATTGATAGAATTCAGGATAGATTTGCGTCAAAGGGTGTTGAAGTTATTACTGAAGATGATGCATTTGTCCACGTTTCAGGCCATCCATCTAGGGATGAATTGGCTCTGATGTATTCTTATTTGCGTCCCAAGATAGTTATACCAGTGCATGGTGAAGAAAAACACATAAAGGAACATGTCAAATTTGCTCTTGCATGTCAGATACCTGATGCTGTTGGTATAGCAAATGGTGATGTTGTTAAAATAGCTCCTGGAAAACCTAGAAAAATTTCAAGCATTAAATCTGGAAGATTGATCTTAGCAGGTAAAGAATTATTTCCCCTTGAGAAGGAAAACTATAGGGAAGAAAGAGAAAGTCTAAAAACAAATCTTTAATCCTGAATTAACTTATGGGATTATGAATGTTAAGGAAAAATTATCCATGAGGAGAACAGGAATAATTCTTATTTTGTTGGTTGGTCTTGTAATAGCGATGATGTATCAGTCTAGAGAAGGTGTAAAGCGCCCTTGGATGAATTGTAAAGAAAGTCTTGTGTCTCAAATGTTGACTGGAAAATGTACACCAACCGAAAGATATTTAGAAAAAAACAAAACTAAAGAACGTGAGTTGTAGGTGTTTAAATTTTAAATGCGTTGTAATTTTTGATATTAGGAGGTTTTTCTATGATTGGTAGATTTAATCATGTTGCGATAGCGGTTCCAGATCTTAATTTAGCGAAACGTTCTTACGAAGAAAAATTGGGGGCAAAAGTTTCGGAGATTAAAGATTACCCAGATCATGGGGTTAGTGTAGTTTTTGTTGATTTGGGGAATGCGAAAATCGAACTTTTATATCCTTTGGGAGATAACTCTCCCATATCTAATTTTTTAAAGAAAAATCCTGAAGGTGGAATCCATCATATTTGTCTAGAAGTTGATAATATTAGTGATGCCTATAAAAAATTAGAATCTCAAGGTGTAAGGATACTAGGAAGCGGAGAACCTAAGATTGGAGCACACGATAAACCGGTTATTTTTTTACATCCAAAGGATTTTTTTGGAACCTTGATCGAAATAGAACAAAGTTAAAATGGAATTGTTTAATGGAATTATAGTTTTTGCTGTAATTTGGTGGATCGTGCTCTTTATGGTTCTTCCTTTGTGGGTGACCAACACCGATCAGGCTCAGTCAGGGAACGAAGAAGGTGCTCCCGACAATTCGAGGATATTATTGAAATTTCTAGTTACAACGATTATTACAATTATTATTTGGGCATTTGTCTATTTTTTTATAAGACTGGGGCTAGTAGACTTTAGGGGGCTTTAAAAAGAAAAAGGCAAGACGCAAAGATGTCTTGCCTATACTCCCTGAACCTATCAAGGTTACACTTGGACATTTAGCAGCTTGAAAATAAAAAACAAGGTTAAAAATGAAAATATCTAATTTTTTTCTCCCCACTCTGAAACAAATTCCATCAGATGCACAGATACCATCTCATAAGTTAATGCTGCGATCGGGTATGATTAGGCAGGAGGGAGCAGGTATTTATACTTGGTTGCCTTTGGGGCTTAGAGTTCTAAAAAAAATTGAGAATATTATTCGTGAAGAGCATGATCAGGCNGGTATTAACGAGATTCTTATGCCAACGATACAATCTGCTGATATATGGAAAGAGAGTGGACGTTACGAGGATTATGGAAAGGAAATGTTACGTATCAAGGATAGGAATAAAAGGGAAATGTTATATGGGCCTACCAATGAAGAGATGATTACCGCAATATTAAGAAGTTATATAAAAAGCTATAAGGAACTACCGATCAGCCTTTACCATATTCAGTGGAAATTTCGTGATGAAATTAGGCCTCGGTTTGGCGTTATGAGGTGCAGGGAGTTTTTAATGAAGGATGCTTATTCGTTTGATCTGAATCATGAGGCAGCAAAGGTCTCATATCAGAAAATGTTCTCACTTTATTTGGAAGTTTTTAGAAGATTAGGACTAAAAACAATTCCAGTTGAGGCAGATTCTGGGGCAATCGGAGGTGATTTGAGTCATGAATTTCATATACTTTCTGATGTTGGTGAAAGTGTCATATATTATGACTCAGATTTTGACATGATTGATCCTTCGGACAAAAGTAACTTTTCNAAACTTTCAAAAATTTATGCCGCAGATGAAGGTAAGCACGATCCAAAAAAATGTTCAATTCCAAAGGAAAAATTAAAGAAAGCAAAAGGNATTGAAGTTGGTCACATTTTTTATTTTGGAAAGAAGTATTCTGAACCGATGAAGCTTTCTGTTAGTAANGAGAAAGGGAACTCGGTAACTTTGGAGATGGGATCTTATGGCATAGGAGTTTCAAGATTGCCAGCTGCCATTATTGAGGTTAATCATGACGATGCTGGCATTATTTGGCCTGATAGCGTATCCCCGTTCCAAGTTGGANTAATTAACCTTGATCCATCGGACAAAAAGNCAAACGAAGCTTCCGATTCTTTTTATACGAAATTAAGAGAAAATAACATTGANGTTTTGTATGATAATAGTGAAGAGAGACCGGGAGTTAAATTCGCAAATATGGATTTAATTGGTCTTCCTTGGCAGATAACTGTTGGTAAGAAAACTCTATCAAATAATAATATTGATTTAAAAAGAAGNTNTGANGGCAAAAGGCANGAGATGTCATTAGATTCGGCNCTCGATTTAATCTCAAAATAAATATGTTTTCAACTTTTAGATTAATGCTTGCATTCCGTTACCTGAGGCCCAAAAAAAAGGAGGGCTTTGTTTCATTAATTGCACTCTTTTCATTTTTGGGAATCGCATTGGGCGTTGCTACTTTGATCATAGTGCTTTCGGTTATGAATGGATTTANGGAGGAATTATTAAATAGAATCTTAGGCGTCAATGGNCATATAAATTTATATGAAAATTATGGGGATATTAAAGATCCTGACATCGTTCTTAACAAGATTGAGAATCTTTCTGGAATCAAGGACTCGTCACCTATTATTGAGAGTCAAGTCATGATTTCTGCCAAAGGTTCTTCATTCGGTGCATTGGTGCAGGGTCTTAGTCCAAAAGATTTAAAAACCAGGACATTGTTAGTCGACAGCCTTGTTTCTGGAAAGATTTATGAGAACAATGAGTCANCTGATATTATTATTGGAAAAAGACTTGCGCAGAAATTAAAAATTAATGTAGGGGATGCNGTCANATTAATTTCANCCAAAACAACAGCAACTGCTTTTGGAAATTTACCAAGGGCAAAATCTTTTAAAGTCTTAGGGACGTTTAATGTAGGTATGTATGAATACGATAGTAGTTTTATTTATATGCCAATGAAAACTGCGCAAAACTTTTTTAAACTCAATGATTCATCTAATTCCATTGAAATATTTTTATTTGATCCTAATAGTGTATTTACAGTCAAAGAGAATCTGTNGGAGATATTNGGGGATGAGTTCAGGGTTATTGGATGGCAGGAAAAAAACTCTAGTTTTTTTAATGCNCTGAAAGTTGAGAGAAATGTGATGTTTCTTATTTTACTTTTAATAATTTTAGTTGCTGCATTTAATATTATTTCGAGCATGATTATGCTTGTTAAGAATAAGTCTAAGGATATTGCTATACTACGAACTCTTGGTGCAAAAAAATCGGACATATTAAAAATCTTTTTTATTACAGGATCGACAATAGGAATTACGGGAACGATANTGGGATTCCTTTTTGGTATTCTTTTTTGTCTAAATATTACGGCTATACAAAACATGGTTGAAAAATTTGTAGGAAACGAAGTATTTTCTCCAGAAATATACTTCCTCACAAACCTNCCTGCAAAAATCNATACAACTGAAGTTTTGCTGGTTGTGATCATATCTTTAACTTTATCTCTTTTAGCAACTCTATATCCCTCTTGGCGCGCGTCATGTCTTGATCCCGTTAAAGTGCTTCGTTACGAGTAATTGTGATTATGAAGAAAAGAAATATACTTGAGCTCCTCTCTTTATCTCACTCTTTTATTCAAGGTAAGAAAGAAATTAGTGTTTTAGAGAACATTAATTTAAGTGTTGGGATAGGTGAANTAGTTTCTCTCGAAGGCCCGTCGGGAATAGGAAAATCTACTCTTTTGCAGATTGCCGGACTTCTAGAAACCCCAACTAAAGGGGATGTAGTGATAGATGCAATTTCCTGNAAAAACATTGCTGATATAAAAAAATCAAGCATCAGAGGAAAAAAGATAGGTTTTATATATCAATTCCATCATCTATTATCAGAATTCTCGGCCTTGGAGAATATTGCTTTTCCTCGATTAATAAATGGCGAAAAGAANGCCTTAGCCTTTGAAAGGGCAAATGAANTACTCAATAAAATGGGGCTTGCTCATCGAATCAANAACAGGCCNGCAGAGCTATCAGGAGGTGAGCAACAACGAGTAGCTATAGCCAGGGCTATTATTAATGAACCCAAGATTCTATTAGCTGATGAGCCTACAGGAAATTTAGATCAAAAAACTGCAGATATTGTGTTTGATGAAATACTGGATATAATAACAAAGAATGGTATATCGGCACTTATTGCAACACATAATCCTNATCTAGCTAAAAGAATGGATACTAGACTATCTCTTAGTGCTGGGGGGCTTCTTAAGAAGTAAAATTAGCTGATTTATATATGATTCACGGAAATTTTGTTCATCTCAGGGTACATTCTCCCTATTCATTAGCCGAGGGCGCAATTAGGATGCGCGAGATCGTGGATCTTTGTATTAAGCAAAGAATGCCTGCTGTGGCGATTACAGATACATGTAATTTATTTGGTGCTCTGGAATTTTCCGAAATTGTNCGTAAGGCGGGNATCCAGCCAATCATTGGATGTCAGATTTGTCTAAAGAATTCTGTCAGCGCAATCAGCAGCATTCCGACAAACAAAGATATAAACAAACTTGTTTTGCTCGTGCAAAATGAAGCTGGCTATAAAAATCTTTCTAAATTAGTTACAGACTCTTACTTATCATCAGAATCTAGTGAAAATCTTGCGATTAGTTTAGATGAACTAGAGAAGCACAACGATGGNCTTATAGCGCTTAGCGGTGGATCTGAAGGCCCGATAGGAANNCTATTAATTAAAAAAAAGTTCGATGAATCATCGAATCTAACAAAGAGTTTGTTGGATATCTTTAAAAATCGTTTTTATATGGAACTGCTTAGACATGGCATTGCCTCTCAAAGGGATACTGAAGAAGCATTTATTGATCTTGCTTACAAAAACAATATTCCGTTGGTAGCGACAAATGAAGTTTTTTTCCCTGACGAAACCATGTTTGAAGCACACGATGCCTTGATGTGTATTTCCGATCAGCGGTATGTGGATGAGCAAGACAGGAAGAAAGTTACACTCGAACACAGGTTTAAATCTGTGNAGGAAATGAATGAAGTATTCTCTGATATTCCGGAGGCTATCGATAATACNATTCTTATTGCTCAAAGATGTTCTTTTTTTCCGACTCCTAAAAAACCTATGCTTCCTTCTTTTCAGACTCAGAGCAAAAGTAGTGAAGATGACGAGCTTAGATTTACAGCACGTGAAGGGTTGAAGGAGAGACTTAAGGAGCCTTTCTATAAGGAACGGGTTGTGCAAGGCAAAAAAAGCATTAATCAATACTCCGAGCGGTTGGAGCATGAACTAAAAATAATCATTAATATGGGGTTTTCGGGATACTTTTTGATTGTTGCTGATTTTATAAAATGGGCAAAGAAAGCACAAATTCCAGTTGGACCCGGAAGAGGATCTGGAGCAGGATCCCTTGTTGCTTGGGCTTTGACAATAACCGATCTTGATCCTTTAAGATTCGGTCTTCTTTTTGAAAGATTCCTCAACCCTGAACGAGTTTCAATGCCAGATTTTGATATTGATTTTTGTCAAGAAAGGCGAGACGAAGTTATTCAATATGTCCAAAATAAATATGGATCAGATAGAGTTGCTCAAATTATTACTTTTGGAACTTTGCAGGCACGAGCTGCTTTGAGAGATGTAGGAAGGGTTTTGCAAATTCCGTACGGAAAAGTTGATAGGATTTGCAAACTTGTTCCATTTGATCCAGCGCGCCCAATTACTTTAGTCGATGCGCAAAAGAAAATAGATGAAATTAAAAGAGCTATATCCGAAGACTCTTTGGTTAAGAAAATGTTTAACATTGCTTCAAAGTTAGAAGGTTTGTATCGGCATGCCTCAACACATGCAGCAGGCATAGTAATAGGAGACAGGCCGTTGCATGAGTTAGTTCCATTATACCGAGATCCACGCTCTGATATACCTGCCACGCAGTTCTCAATGAAGCATTCAGAAGCGATGGGGCTTGTTAAGTTTGACTTTTTGGGACTAAAAACTTTAACAGTAATTCGGAGAGCGCTGGAGCTTATTAAAGCAAACGGAAAAGATATAGACATTTTATCAATCCCTCTGGATGATAAAAAAACTTTTAAAATGNTAGCTGAGGCAAAGACTATTGGTGTTTTTCAACTTGAAAGCACCGGTATGCGCGATGTATTGGCTGGAGTAAAACCTGATCGTTTTGAAGATATTGTCGCTGTGGTTGCTTTGTTTAGACCCGGTCCCATGGAAAATATACCCAGCTATATTTCTAGAAAGCATGGCGTAAATAAACCTGATTATATGGATGATAAATTGGAAAATGTTCTTAAAGAGACTTACGGCATTATGATTTATCAGGAGCAAGTAATGCAAATAGCTCAAATTCTTTCAGGATTTTCGCNNGGAAAAGCTGATTTACTTAGAAGAGCTATGGGAAAAAAAATAAAATCAGAAATGGATGCTCAAAGATCGAGCTTCATTGATGGGGCAATATCTAGAGGAACAGATCAAAAAAAGGCTCAACATATTTTCGATCAAATTGAAAAGTTTGCCGGATATGGATTTAATAAGAGTCATGCCGCTGCTTACGCTATGGTTGCTTACCAAACCGGCTATTTGAAAGCTAACCACCCTGTTGAATTCTTGGCTGCAACTATGACTATGGATATTAATAATACGGATAAGATAAATGTTTTTCGAGAAGACGCCGGAAATTTAAAGATCAAAATTTTTCCACCCAATATTAATTGTTCGGACGCTGTTTTCTCGGTAGAGCGGGAGAATAGTAACGATATAGGATCTATCAGATTTGCATTGGGAGCCGTAAAGAATGTGGGCATTGCTTCGATGAAAACTGTTGTTTTAGAGAGAAATAAAAATGGCCGCTATAAAAGTATTTTTGATTTTGCACGGAGACACGATACTTCGGTCGTNAATAAAAAGCTGATAGAGTCGTTAGTTTGTGCGGGTGCATTCGATTCGATCGATTCCAATCGAGCCCTTATCTTCCATAATATAGAAAGGATGATTCAAATTTCTTCCAAGAATAGTAAAGAAAATAAAGCACAAGAAGATCTTTTTGGAAATGAAGATAATGAGCAGGATAACGCAAAAGTTAGTCTATCAAAAGAAAACTTATGGGACGATAAAGAAAAACTTCAGCGAGAATTTGAATCTTTGGGATTTTATTTGTCAGCCCATCCTCTCTCTAACTTTTCTACTGTTTTATCCTCTCTTAATGTTAGCAGTATTTCTTCAGTAGAAGAATCTTTGTCGAAAAAGGGTAGTCCCATTGCAGTCACAATGGCNGGAACTGTAGTGACGAAGAAAGAAAGGGTTTCTCAGAAAGGATCAAGATATGCTTTCGTTAAATTTTCTGATCTTAGCGGAGAATTTGAAGCAACTGTTTTTTCTGATTTATTATCGAATTCCAGAGATATTTTGGAAGATGGAAATCCTGTTTTAATAATCGGTAAAGCTGAGGTAGATGGTGAATTTACAAAAATTCTTGCTCAAAAATTATCTTCGTTAGAGCATGTAATGGATAATAAGCCCACCAACTATACGATTACCTTAGACAATCCTNTTAAATTGGAAGATATAGAAAATTTCTTAAAAACACATGAAGGAGGTCAGGACAAAATTACAATTAAGACAAATGTTGATAAGAGAGGNAANGCTAATNCAGTAAATATTAATTTAAATGGTAACTATAATCTTTCACCAAGCTTAATTAATAAACTCAAGAGNATCCCAGGAATATCTAACGTCGAAAGCAATTTCGTTTCGTTATAAAAAAATATTTTTAACAATCTTTTTTCTATATTAATTACGCGTTTTAATGTATACCGTGTAACGTTAAAAAACACGTAGGATGAATTCCGGTGGCTGTTTATTTGAATATCGCCAGGACCTGCGGAGGGAGTTAAATAACCGGAGATTTTATAACTAAGATGGACTCTTCAAAATTTACTTTGCGCGACCTTTTTGAGGCGGGCGCACACTTTGGGCATCGAACAAGACGATGGAATCCAAAAATGTCATCTTTTATCTATGGCGAAAAAGATGGAATTCATATCATAGATTTACAACAAACTGTTTCTCTATTAGCGAATGCCGTCAAAGCTGTTAAGGAAGTTGCCCAATTAGGAGGTAAGATTCTTTTTGTGGGAACCAAACGTCAAGCGAGCGGTCCTGTTGCAGAATATGCGTCAAAATGTAACCAGTATTTTGTTAATCATCGTTGGTTAGGAGGGATGTTAACAAATTGGGGAACAATTTCTAAATCCATTAAGAAATTACAAGATCTAGATTCCCAGCTTCAAAGTGAGAATCAAGGTTTGACTAAAAAAGAATTACTTAATTTAGAAAGAGGCTACAGTAAATTAAATAGGACCTTGGGGGGAATTAGAGATATGGGGGGGACTCCAGACATGCTGTTTGTAATAGACACGGTTAAGGAAGCTACAGCAGTAAAGGAAGCAAGCAAAATAGGAATCCCAATAGTTGCTATATTAGACACAAATTCTAACCCTGATACGATCACTTATCCCGTCCCAGGAAATGACGATGCATCACATGCTATCAACTTGTTTTGTAAAGTAATTTCTGGTGCAATTTCAGACACCGCTCCATCTACTGCAAAAAGTGATCCTGGGAGGGTTCAGGGGATAAATAAAAGCAAAGAGCCCGAGAGCAATAACAAGATAAAAGAACAGAAAGACACAAAAGAACAGAAAGACACAAAAGAACAGAAAGACACAAAAGAACAGAAAGACACAAAAGAACAGAAAGACA